>SYBY01000325.1 GCA_005788585.1 Actinomycetota bacterium
GCGTCCTGCAAGCTCGATCTCGAGAGGTTTCTCCATGCCCCGCATCACCATGGTGGGCGTCACCGCGCCCAGCCACGTCCTTCCCGGGCTCCCCGTCATCGAGGAGCTCGTCCGCCGCGGCCACGACGTCACGTACGTCGTGGGCGACCGGCTCCGCGACCTCGTCGCCCCGACGGGCGCCCGTGTCCTGACCCACCCGTCCATCCTGCCGAACCCCCAGTCCCCTGGCGGCGAGGTCTGGCCGGACGACATCATCGCCGCGCAGCGACTGTTCCTCGACGAGCAGATCGCGGTGCTCCCGCACGTCCTCGACGACGGCCCCGCCGACCTCTACCTCTACGACATCGGCGGCTACGCCGGGAAGGTCGCGGCGCGGCACGCCGGGGTGCCGGCCGTCCAGCTCTCGCCGACGTTCGTCGCGTGGGAGGGCTACGAGGAGGACATGGCCGCGTTCACCGCCGAGCGTGAGCAGCTGCCCGGCTTCACCGCGTACCGCGAGCGGTTCGACGGCTGGATCGCGCCGTACGGGTTCGCACCCGACGGCGACGCGTTCGCGAGCCGGCCCGAGCACGCCGTCGCCCTCATCCCGAAGGTGATGCAGCCGAACGCCGACCGGGTGCGCGAATCGATCCGGTTCGTCGGGACGGTGTTCGGACCCGCCGCCGCGCAGGGCTGGACGCCGCCGGGCGACGGGCGTCCCATCCTGTACATCGCGTTCGGCACGGCGTACCACGCCGATGCCGCGTTTCACCGCCGCTGCGTCGAGGCGTTCGCAGGCGACTGGCACGTGGTGATCTCCGCCGGCGAGGGTGGCGACCTCGACGGCATCGGCCCGGTTCCGGACAGCGTGGAGCTGCACCGCTGGGTGCCGCAGGTCGCTGTCCTCGAGCACGCCGACGTCTTCATCACCCACGCGGGGATGGGGTCGGCCGGTCAGGGGCTGTGGTGCGGGACCCCGATGGTCGCCATCCCGCAAGCCGTCGAGCAGTTCCAGAACGCGGACAGCCTCGTCGGGCTGGGCGTGGCGCGGCGGCTGGACATGGAGGACGCGACGGCCGGCGCGCTGCGTGAGGCGGTCACGGCGGTGCACGAGAGTCGCGCGGTGGCCGAGCGCGCGGCGGCGCTGCGCGACGAGGTCCGCGCGGGCGGTGGCACGAGCGGTGCGGCCGACGCGATCGAGGCGCTGCTGCCCGCGGCCTGACGTCGGGCCCCGTGGTTGCCGACGTTTTGCCCGCTCAGCGGGCAGAACGTCGGCGGGGCGGCCGGCCTACTCCTTGGACTGCGGGAGCTTCGCCGTGCCCGGGCGCGCGGCGGGCGCGCTCGGCGGCGGGACCATCGGTCCGATGTCGCCGTCGGGCGCCTCGTCGAGGTCGACCATCACCGGGGCGTGGTCGCTCGGGCCCTTGCCCTTGCGCGCCTTGCGGTCGATCCACGCGGCCTGCACGCGCTCGGCGACCGCGTCGCCCGCGAGCGCGAGGTCGATCCGCATCCCCAGGTCCTTGTGGAACATGCCCGCGCGGTAGTCCCAGTAGGAGAAGACGCGCTCGGTCGGCCAGCGGTCGCGGACCACGTCGTGCAGGCCGACCGCCTGGAGGTCGGCCAGGGCCGAGCGCTCGGGTTCGGTGACGTGCGTGTGGCCCGCGTAGGCGGCCGGGTCGAAGACGTCGGCGTCGGTCGGCGCGATATTGATGTCGCCGAGGACGACGGTCGTCGCGGGGTCACCCGCCGCGACGATGTCGCGCAGCCGCGCCAGCCAAGCGAGCTTGTACGCGTAGTGGTCGGAGTCCGGCTCGCGGCCGTTGGGGACGTAGACCGACGCGATGCGCAAACCGCCGCACGTCGCCCACACCGCCCGGGCTTCCTGGTGGGGGAAGCCGGGGCCGTCGGGCAGGCCGGGGACGACGTCGTCGAGCCCGGCCTTCGACAGGATCGCGACGCCGTTCCACTGCGCCTCGCCGTGGAGCGCGACCTCGTACCCGCGCGCGGCCAGTTCCTCGGAGAACAGGGCGAGGAACGCGTCGTCGGCGAGCTTCGTCTCCTGGAGGCAGACAACGTCCGGCTGCCGCTCGTCGAGCCACGGCAGCAGCCGCGGGAGCCGCTGCTTGGCGGAGTTCACGTTCCACGTCGCAAGGCGCATGTCGCGCAGGGTACGCGGCGCGGCTACGTGGCGTTCCGTGCCGCGCAGAGCGCGTTGCGGCGCGCCGGCGAGGTGATGCCCGTCCGGTACTTGAACGTCTCGACGAAGGTGTTCGCCCACGCCACGGCGTTCAGCTCGATCCGCCGGACGATCCGCGCCCGCGCGGGTGCGGTGCGGGCGCCGGTGAGCGCCACGGCGTTGGCCCACACCAGGTCGCGCCAGGCGTCGACCAGCGTCACGGCGACCTGCTTGTCGAAGTTGTTCGGGAACTGGAAGACCCGCATGTCGGGGTCGTCGTAGGCGATCGCGTCCGCGAGGATCCGGTCGTACTGCCGGGCCAGGACCTTCATGAAGATGTCGTGGTCACGGCGGCGGCTCGCCCCGTCCGGCGCACGGATCCCGGCGGCCTCCACCATGAACGCCATGTCCTGCTGGACGTGGGCGTTGATGCCGAGCAGGAGGTTGCCGATCCCCTGCACGCGACCGCGGTCGGCGGCTCCGAACGCGATGCGCCACGCCTTTGGGACCTCGCTGAGCCTGCCGGCCTTCCAGCGGTCCTCGGCCTGGAAGTACTGCGCGGCGAAGATCGCGTCCTCGCGGGCGAGCCAGTCGGGGTCGTCGAAGAGCTCGGGCTCCTCGCGCAGGCTCTTCGCGTACGCCTCGGTCACGTTGAGGTAGTTGCGCAGGAACAGCCCGTTGTGGTTGCACGTGCGGTCGTATCCGGCTAGGCGCTCGCGCATCTCGGTGAGCGTCACGTCGAGGCAGCTCGGGGCGGCATCGGGGCAGATCGCGAAAGGGTCGGTGTCGGCCCAGTCGGCGGCGGATGCCGGGGCGGTGGACAGCAGGCAGGCGGCGGCCGCAACCGCGGCGAGCCGGGTTCGTCTCCTCATGGGGAGACCGTACACAAAGATGACAATGCTCGTTGCCTGATGGTCGGGCTGCTCTGAGCCCGACGGCGCCCGGGGGCGCTGTGCGCGACCCCAGGCCTAGACCGTGACGACACCGCGCGAGAGCAAGCTCCGCGCGGTGTCCACCACCGCGTCCTCCACCGGCCGCGTCGACCAGCCCAGCAGCGTCCGGGCGCGCTCGCTGGAGTACTCCGTCTTCCGCCCGAGGTCCCCGGTGATCGTGCGGATCGCCGGGTCGAACATTCCCATGGCCCGGACCGCGAAGTTCGGGGCGACCCGCGTCGGCACCTTGCGGGCCTCGTCGCCGAGGCGGTCCTTCAGGATCGCTGCGGTCTCGCTCGTCCACAGGAACCGGTCGGTGGCGAGGAAGCGCTTCCCGCCGGCCTCGGGGTGGGTCATCGCGCGAACGTGCAGGTCGGCGACGTCCCGGACGTCGACGTAGGTGAAGCCGAGCTTCGGCGCCGCGGGCACCTTCCCGCCCAGCAGCCGCTCGATGAGCTGCACGGAGTAGGAGAAGTCGTCGCTGAGCACCGGGCCGACGATGAGGCCCGGGTTGACCACCGCGAGGCGGTCCTCGGCGCCGCGCTCGCGCACGAACCGCCACGCCTCGCGTTCGGCGATGGTCTTCGACCGGACGTACGGTGTCAACGAGGTGTCCTCGCCGTCGTTCCAGTCGTCCTCGGTCAGCACGTCGCCCGGCGCGCCGCTGACGGCGGCGATCGACGAGGTCAGGACGATCCGCTCGACGCCCGCGTCCAGTGCGGCGCCGAGCACCCGCAGCGCCCCGTCGCGTGCGGGGACGATGAGTTCGTCGGGGTCCTTCGGCTGTGCGGGCGGGAAGGGCGAGGCGATGTGCAGGACGTAGCGGCACCCCGCGACGGCCTCGGCCCAGCCGTCGTCGGACAGCAGGTCGGCGGCCACGACCGACAGCCGGTCGCCCGGGTCGGGGATCGCGTTCGCGAGCGCCGCGCGCACCGCCTCCTCGCGGGCGACATCGCGCACGGTCGTGCGGACCGTGTAGCCGCGGTCGAGCAGCGTGGCGATGCACCAACCGCCGAGGTAGCCCGTGCCGCCGGTGACGAGCACGGTGTCGTCTGAAGGGCTCATGGGCGCACACTACCTGCGACAGCCGGCCAGCCCGCGGCATCGTCGCGCAACCGTGCGACTCGCGCCGCCGACACATGCCGGGCGATGATCTGCCGCCTTGCCGTCGTCCTCCTCTGCGCCGCCGCATGCGCGCTGACGCCCGCCGCGGCGTCCGCCTTCGTGCTCGACCGCCACACCGGGCCCTTCACCAACCCGCCGGTGGGCGGGCTGCGCGCGAGCGTCCCGATTACCGGGAGCGCGGCAGGGGCGCCCTACATCCCGGAGCTGTGGAAGGCATCGGTGCGGTACTGGGGCGGGGTGCCGAAGAGCTGCACCCGCGGCATCCAGATGAAGCTGTCGACCGACGACAGCGACGCCGACCCCGCGGACACCGAGACCTCGGCGTGGGTCTACGACGGCGAGCTGTGCTCGATCTACCTCAACGTGCACAACACCGAGTGGCCGATCACGCCCGAGACCGCCTACACATGGTGCGTCGTCGTCACGCACGAGGCCGGGCACATGCACGGCCTGAACCACAGCCACAACAAGCAGAACCTCATGTCCGGCGACTGGATCCCGGACGCGACGCCAGAGTGCAACCGCTTCACGCTCAACGGCGAGATCTACCTGCCGAAGATCGACGACCCCTACTACGACAAGCGGGGGCGCCGCCGCACCGCTGCGCAGCGTGAGGCGTACCTCGAGCGGCGCAAGGCGGTCAGCCGCCGGGCACGGTGACCCGGGTGGGGATCGAAGGCGCGGGGATAAACACAGCTACACAACCGTGGAGTGGTAGAATGCCGGATCATGTTCTTCACTCGCACCCCCTCCATCTCTCCATCCGAGGCGCGTGAACGCCAGCACCGCGGCGACCTCGTGCTCGTCGACGTCCGTGAGCCCGCCGAGACCGCCGCCGCCCGGATCCCGGGTGCCCGCACGATTCCGCTCGGCCAGCTCGGCGGCAGGCTGGGCGAGCTCGACACCGGGAAGCCCGTGGCCTTCGTCTGCCGCTCGGGCGCCCGGAGCGGGCAGGCCACCAAGGCGGCGGCGAAGGCCGGCCTGGACGCCGTGAATGTCAGCGGCGGGCTCATGGCCTGGTCGCGCGAGGGGCTGCCGGTCAAGCGCGGCTGATCCCGGGCTACGGCGTCTGCGCGCGGTCGAGCACGTCGCCGGCCGCCCGCAGCAGGAACGGCTTCATGCTCTCCCAGCGCGCGTCGAGCTCTTCGCGCCCTGAGATCGGGTAGGCGATCACGAGCCCGCGGATGAGCGCGACCGCCGCGTCGATCAGTGGCACGAAGTCGGGCGACTCGGCCTCCTCGGGGAAGAGCGTCCCGGCCGTGACGTGGACGATGGTGTTCAGCCGGTCCTCGAGCTCGTGCAGCGGTTCGGCCAGCTCGGGTTCGCTCCAGACCGCCGCCCACACCTGGACGGCGGCCAGCGCCCGCGGGGATGTGAACGTCTCCCATGCGCGGTCGAGGACCGCCTCGCGCTCGGCCGGGGTGCGCAGGGCGGCGAGGTCGACGGCGTCGAGCGCCTCGTCGGCCAGGGCGGTGGCGAGCTGGGTGACGGCGTCGACGAGCAGGACCTCGCGGGTCGCGAAGTGATGCATGAGCGTGCTCTGCGCGACGCCGGCGCGCTCGGCCACGCTGCGGGTCGTCAGGGCCGCGTAGCCGTCCTGGACCAGGCACTCCGCGGCCGCTTCGACGATCGCCAGGCGGGTCGCGGCGCGCTGCTCGGCCCGGGTGACCCGGCGCCCCGATGACGTTTCGTCGATCACGTGATCGATGATGCTACTGTTCCGCTTCGTCGATCAGGTGATCGGCGAAATGGACCCGGATCAGGACGAGGGCGATCGTGAGCAAGATCAAGGGCGGACGCCTGCGGCGCGCCGCGGCGGTGACCGGCACGGCTGCCGAGGTGGCGGCGCGCAACGCGACCGCGCGCGCGGTCGCGAAGACCAGCTCGAACGAGGCCCGGCGCAGCGCGGCCAACCGGCAGCAGCTGAAGTCCGCGCAGGCGCTCGTCAAGGTCCTGGGCGGGATGCGCGGCGCGGCGATGAAGGTCGGGCAGACGCTCTCGGCGGTCGATCTCGGCCTCGTCCCCGAGGAGATCCGGCCCGAGTTCCAGGAGATCCTCGCCCAGCTCCAGCAGGACGGCAAGGCGATGCCGTTCGGCAAGATCCGCAAGGTCATCGAGGAGGACCTGGGCGACACCCTCGACGCGCTGTTCGCAGACGTCGATCCCGAGCCGCTGGCCGCCGCGTCGATCGGCCAGGTCCACCGGGCGCGCACGCTCGACGGCCGCGGGGTCGTCATCAAGGTCCAGTACCCCGGCATCGCCGAGGCGATCCACGCCGACATGCAGAACCTCAAGCTCGGGCTGAAGCTGCTGAGCGCCATCGCTCCGGGCATCGACACGGGCGCGATCGCCGACGAGGTGCGCGAGCGCATCGCCGAGGAGCTCGACTACGAGCTGGAGGCGCAGAACCAGCGTGCGATGGCGCGCGTGTACCGCGACCACCCCTTCATCTTGGTTCCGGACGTCGTGACCTCGCTGTGCAGCGAGCGGGTGATCGTCAGCGACTACGTCGCCGGTCGCCGCTTCGCCGAACTGCGCGACGCGCCGCGCGAGGTCCGCGACCGCGCCGGCGAGATCCTCGTGCGCTTCTATCTCAACGGGCCGTTCCGTCACCGCCTGCTCAACGGCGACCCGCATCCGGGCAACGTCCTCTGGGCCGACGACGGGCGCCTCGCGTTCCTGGACTTCGGGTTCTTCAAGCGGATCGGCGACCGGGAGCTCGGCGAGCTGCTGGCCTCCAACCGCGCCGTGCACGAGCAGGATGCCGACGCGCTGTTCGCGGTGATGACGTCGGCGGGGGTGGTCACGCCCGACCCCGCGCTCGCGCAGCCGTTCCTCGAGCACTACGACGCGATCCTCGGCTGGCTCATGGTCGACGAGCCGCTGACCATCGACACCTCGCGCACCGCCGACATGATGCGCCGCTACACCGAGCTGCGCCGCGCGGAGGGCTTCGGCTCGCTCGAGCTGCCCGCCGAGCACTTCGTGATGATGCGCGCGGTCATGCTGCTCATCGGCCTGCTCGGACAGCTCGGAGCGACGAACGTCTGGCTCGACACCGCGCGGGAATGGCTGCTGGGCGACGAGCCGGGCACGGAGCTCGGCCGCCAGGAGGCCGCGTTCTTCGCCGACCTGCCGTATTCCGAGGGCACGCCCGTCGCGCAGCCCGCGTAGGGTCCGGGGCGCATGCCCCGGCCTGCGCATCACCTCGCGAGCTTCGCGCGGTTCGCCACGCATCGCGAGCGGCGCGTGCGCGAGGACACGACGGCGATGGCGGCGCTCGCCGCCGTCCCGCTGGACCTGCCCGCGGGCCTCGAGGTCGTGTGGCTCGGCGTCGCCGGGTACCGGCTGACCTACGAGGGGCAGACGATCTTCCTGGACCCGTACGTCTCGCGCGTCTCGTTCGCCGACACGCTCCGCGGCCGCCCCGCGCTCCCGGACTTGGCGCTGATCGAGCGGCATATCCGCCCACCCGGGGACGTGCTCGGGGTGCTGGTGGGCCACACGCACTTCGACCACGCCGTCGACGTCCCCGCGATCGCCCGGCGCCATGACTGCCCGGCCTACGGCAGCGACTCGCTCGCCCACCTCATGGCGCTGCACGGCGAGCGCGAGCGGGCGGTCGAGGTCGACGTCCACCGGGCCTACGAGCTCGGGCCGTTCACCGTCACCTTCGTCCCCAGCATCCACAGCAAGCTGCTGCTCGGCTACCGCGTGCCCTACGACGGCGAGCTGACGTGCGAGCACCTCGGCGGCCTGAAGACCGGCGCGTACCGGTGCGGGCAGGTGTACGGCATCCACATCGAGGTCGCGGGGACGACGCTCTACCACCAGGGCAGCGCGAACCTGCTCGACGACGAGATTCGCCACCGCGGCGTCGACGTCTTCCTGGCCGGCATCGCGGGGCGGAGCTTCACGCCCGACTACTGGTCGCGGATCATCCGCGCGCTCGAGCCGAAGACCATCGTCGCCAGCCACTTCGACGACTTCTTCCGTCCCGCCGACGCCCCGCTCGGGTTCTCGCTGAACGTCAACCTCGCCGCGTTCCCGGAGGAGATCGAGGCGGTCACGCGCGACGTCACCGTCGCGGCGATGATCCCGGGCACGTGATCAGTTGTCCGCGGCGTGATACTCGGCGAGCAGCCGCTGCTCCTCGTCGTGCTTGGGGAAGCAGAAGAAGACGAGCGCGGCGCCGAGCAGCGTCGCGATGACGCCGGCGAGGTAGGTCCACGCGTCACCGTCGACGAACGACTGCTGCGCCGCGGCGATGATCTGCTGCTGGTACTGCGGGTACTGCTCGGCCAGCGCGGCGGCGGAGGCGTACGACTTCGTGAGCGCCGACTGCACGTCCTCGGTGATCTTCTCCTGGGCGGAGGAGGGTGCCGCGGCGATCTGCGCGTTGATCGACGCCGCGTACCCCGCCGTGAGCAGCGCGCCGAAGATCGACTGCATGATCGCGCCGCCGAGGTCGCGCTGGAGGTCGGCGGTGCCGGACGCCATGCCCGCGCGCCGGATCGGCACCGAGCCGGTGAGCGACCGCGACGCGGGCGTGCCGGCCAGGCCCACGCCGATGCCGACGAGGATGTAGCCGAGGGACACATGCCAGTACTGGGCGTCGGCTGTCCACAGGACGAGCATGCAGACGAACCCCAGCAGGACGAAGACGTAGCCCAGCAGCAGCGTGTACCGCGCGCCGTGGGACTCGACGAGCTTGGCCGAGCGCGGGGCGACCAGCACGAGTGCCACGGCAGCAGGGAGCATCGCGGCGCCGGCCTCCAGCGTCGAGTAGCCGAGCACGTTCTGCAGGAACTGCTGGCCGACGAACATCGCGCCCATGAGCGCCCCGAAGACGATGATCCCCGCGACCGCCGCGACCCAGAAGATCCGGCGGCCCGCGATCTTCAGGTCGTACAGCGGGTTGGCCGCACGGCGCTGGCGCAACACGAACGCGACGCCGGCCGCGAGCGCCACGAGGAGCAGGCCCGCCGCGACGGCGAGCATGCCGGGGACCGCCGCGAAGTTGATGCCCAGCACCAACGCGGCGACGAGCACGACCGAGACGATCCCGCCGAGGTTGTCGACGGGCTCGGAGGTCTCGTTGACGTGCGCGGGGACGAGGTGCAGGGCGAGCACCAGCCCGATCACCGCGAGGGGCACGGTGAAGAGGAAGACCGAGCCCCAGTCGAACTGCTCCAGCAGCGCTCCCGCGGCCAGCGGCCCGATGGCCGCCATCGCGCCGCCGACAGCCGACCACAGCGCGATCGCGGTGGTGCGCGGCGGACCGGTCCACAGCGCCGTGATGAGCGCGAGCGTGGTCGGGTACGCCATGCCCGCGGCGACGCCGCCGAGCACACGGCCCGCGAACAGCAGCTCGAGCGACGGCGCGAACGCCGCGAGGATGCACGCCGGGACCGTCAGCGCCATGCCGCCGACGAGCATCATCTTGCGCCCATGGCGGTCGCCGAGGGCGCCGAGGTAGAGCACCGACGCCGCGAGCCCGAGCGAGTAGCCGACGGCGACGAGGTTCAGTCCCGTCTGCCCCGCGTCGAACGCCCTGCCGATGTCGGGCAGCGCGACGTTCGCGGCGGCGAGATTGATGTTCGCCACCGACGCGACCAGGATGAGCGTCGCCAGGACGAGGGGGGCGCGGGGAGGGCTCCCGGCGGGCTGGGCGTCGGCCATGTCGCCGGATCCTCGCACCTGCATCAGCGGCACCTGACCGCTCCGGGGAACCGGGGGGCTCCGACGGGTCGCGCGGGTAGGGTCGCGCACATGAGCACGTCGCCTCCGCCCCCGCCCGGTGACCCGAACGACCCCACGCGGCAGATGTACCAGCCGCCGGCCCAGCCGCCCGGCGGCACCCCGCCCGGCGCACCGCCCGCCGGTGACGACGGCGGGCGCGGCTGGATCATCGCGCTCGGGGTCGGGCTCGTCATCGCGGTCGGCCTGCTCGTGGTCGTCCTGGTGACCAGCGGCGACGACGACGATCCGGCGCCGGTCGCGACGACGCCGACGCAGGTGACCGTCGTCGAGCCGACCGTGACCGAGCGGATCGAGACCGAGGTCCAGACCGTGACGACGCCCCCGCAGACGGTGGTCACCCCGCCGGAGACCGTGACGGCGCCCGCGCCCGAGCAGGCCGAGACCGTCACCGTGCCCGGCGCGGACGGCGGCGCCGCCGCGCCCTAACCCACGAGGGCCACGCGCAGTTCTGCCGGGTAGGGACCGTCCCACCGCAGCCGTCCGGCGCGGTGGACGGTCGGCCCCTCCATGAGGGCGGTCAGCATCGCCGGCAGCTGCCGGCGGTTGAGCTGCTCACCGAAGCACGTGTGCAGCCCGTGGCCGAAGTGCAGGTACGTGCCGGGCTCGCGGTCCAGGCGGAACGCGGCGGGGTCGTCGACGGCGTCCTCGTCGAACATCGCCGCCTGCGTGGCGCAGAAGACGATCGCGCCCGCCTGGATGGTGGTCTCGCGGTCGGTGCCCGCGGCGATGATCCGGTCGTGCGCGCAGGTGCGCAGCAGCGCGACGGTCTGCGGCCGGAACCGCAGGGCCTCGAACGCGTACGCGGCCACGAGGTCGCGGTCGCCCGCGCGCGCGGCCGCCTGGACGCCCGCGAGCTCGGCGGGGCGCTCCAGCAGCTCCTCGACGATGCAGGCCATCGCCTTGCCGACCGTGGGGATCCATCCGGAGATCAGGCCGATCAGGTTGTGGCGGATGGCGATGTCGTGCAGCCCGCCGTTGTCGCGCTGGCCGCGCAGCAGGCGGGTCAGCACGTCGTCGGGCACGTCCTCACCGGCGTCGCGCGCGGCCTGCCGCGCGGCGATCTGCGCGTCGAGGTGGGGACGCCACAGGGCGGCGTCGGCGTGCGCGCGCTCGCGGATCGTCTCGAGGTTCGCGACGTTCAGGAAGATCTCCTCGAACAGCGTCCGCGCCCACCGCAGCTGCGTCGCCCGATCCGGCCCGGGCGTCCCGAAGTACGACGCGATCACCTCGTCGACCACGGGGTCGCACAGGTCGCGGACGACGTCGAGCTCGGCGCCCGCGCCGGCGATGCGCTCGCGCGCCGCCGCGAGCACCGCGTCCCCGACGGCCGGGAGGTCCTCGGCGCGGACGGCGGCTCGCAGGGCGGCATGGTCGTGGCGGTACAGCGGCGTGTCGTCCAGGCCGAGGATGAACGGCCCCGTCAGCGCCTCCATCTTCGGCGCGTACAGCGCGACGGTGAAGGCCTCGTGGTCGGCGAGCACCTCGCGCACGTCGTCGGCGCGGGTGACGATCGCCACCGATCGTCCCGCGATGATCGGGCGGTGGCGGCGCAGCCCGCGGATCGCGTCCAGCGAGTAGCGGTCCAGTGCCCGGGCGGCGAGGTCCGCGGCGTGCTCGGCCGCGCGCCCGGCTTCGTCGCGGACGTCGTCGACCAGCTCGGAGAGCTCGTCGACGAGCGTCACCCCGCCACCCCGTCGGCGATCGCCGCCAGCCCCGTGATCCCGGGCACGAAGAGGTACTCGCCGCCCTTCGTGGTCACGAACGGGCCCTGCGGGGAGAGGTACGCCGGCGGGTCGCTCTGGATGACCATGCTCCCGCCGTTCGTGCCGCCGAGCAGGTAGTCCGCGTCGTGGCCCAGGCCGAAGATGTTGCCGTCGTTGAGCCACTGCACCTGGATGCCCTCGAACTGCCGCGCGATGCTCGCGTTGAAGCAGACGAAGACGAGCCCGCGGTCCGCGCCGTCGTCGGTGAGGGCGTCCGGTGGGAGCGGGTCGCCGTAGGGCATGCCGCGCCGGATGATCCGGTGGCGGAAGCTCAGCCGTCCCTCGAAGCCGAGCGCGTCTCGCGGGTTCGAGCGGCGGACATGCGCGCCGAGCGGGCAGCGCATGCCGGCGTCGTCCTCGTCGGCGTACGCGAAGTCGTTGGCGCCCGGTGCACGCCCGTCGAAGGTCTCGGGCTGGGCGTCCGGGTGGGTGACGAGCGGCGCGCCGTCATCCCAGCGCCCGACGATCTTCGCCCGCAGCCGCTGCTCGTCGTAGCCCAGCCGTGCGGCGGCCTCACGCACGGTGCGGCGGAACAGCGCGACATCCTGGTGCAGCTTGCGCCACACCATGTACGTCGAGCCCTTGCCGAGCGGCCCCGCTGGCGCGTTCGGCAGGCGGCCCTTGCGGTCCACGCGCGAGTCCTCGTCGGGATAGCCGAGGAGGAACTCGCCCGGCGCCAGCGCGCGCCAGCGGCCGTCGCCGAGGGGCACGCCGCCGCCCGCGACCTTCTCGTCGTTGATGCCCTCGATCGCTGGCTGGGCGAACCCGTCGGCGAAGCCGAAGTGCTCGCGTGACTGGGGGAGGAGCTGGGCCGGCTGCTCGGCGACGATCTCCAGGCCGTGACGGACGACCTCGGTGCGCAGGTCACCGAGCGCGCGCTCGAGCTCGGGTTCCCCGAGCGCGTTGACGGTGACCAGCACGTGGGCCTGCCCCGTGCCGAGCCCGGCGTCCCAGTGCGCCGGCGCGCTCGGACCGGTGTCGCCGAGCACACCGGCGCGACCGGCCATCCCGGCCAGGAATGCGTCGCTGAAGGTGGACATGACGCGCTCGGGGACGCCGAGTGCGCGCAGCCCCGCGGCGGTGAACGCGATGTTCAGGGCGAACGGCGGCTTGCCGTCCGGCGACCACGGCGCCGCCGTCGTGGTGCGGTCGACGAAGACGCGCAGCCAGTCCCGCCCGCGGGCGGCCTCGGTGACGCCGACGAAGACGTAGGTCGTGCGGGTGTACGCGTTGCCGTACGCGCGCAGGATGTCGCCCTGCACGTCGGCCAGGTCGATGACCGGCGGGGCCATGGTGGTCGCCATCAGCGGACCTCCGCGAGGAACCGGCGCTGGAGCTCGGCGGGGTCGAGCGCCGGGGCGTCGACGGCGAGCGCGCGCAGCGCGGCCTGCTGGTGAAGCACCCGGCGCACCTCGCCGACCGTGGTGCTCGGATAGGCGCTGTAGAACAGGCCCGTGTCGATCTGGTTGTGGCGCAGGTAGGCGTGCAGCTCCGGGCCCTCGGCCGGGTCGGGGGCGTTGATGCAGTGCCGCCAGATGCGGCGCGTCTCCGGCGCGAGCTCGGTGCACAGCTCGGCGAGGTAGGAGTCGGGCTCCCCGTCGATGCAGACGCTGAAGATCAGGTACTGGCACCCCAGGGGATCTGGCTCGGGCTGCTCCGGGTCGGTGACGAAGTCCGGGCAGATGACCCACCGGCCGAAGTGCGTGCGCGCAAGCCGGGCGAGTGGGCTGACCCCGTCTGCGCCGAGCGCCTCGAGCTCGGTGCGCAGCAGGTCCTCCTCGCCCGGGACGATCGGCATGAGGAAGGTCAGCGCGTACGCCTGGCCGGCGCGGTTCGGGTCCCGGATCGCGCCGAGGTCTAGCAGCATCGCTGCGCCTTGGTCATGAGCTCGCGGAAGGCGGCGGCGAACTGGTCGGGGTCCATGGCGGCGGCGCGCTCGCGCAGCTCGGCGACCATGGGATCGAGCTCGAGCGCCTGTCGCACCTGGGTCGTCGTCGACGCGGGGTAGGCCGAGTAGTAGTGGCTGGCCTCCATCTCGTTGCGCTTGATGTACGCCTTGAACGGCGCGGTCGGCAGTGCGCTCGGGAAGCCGTAGGAGCTGCCCCAGAACGTCCACATCCCGCGCGTCAGGACGTGGGAGAACGCGTCGATGTACTCCTCCCAGCCGCCGTTGAAGTTGCTCTCGAAGTACAGGTGCGGGTAGCGCAGCTTGACCTCGGGCTGGGGCGCGCCGTTGTGCGGGATCTCCGTGATGAGGCTCCACCGGGCGTAGTGGATGAAGGACAGGCGCTGCAGGGTCGTGAGCGTCTTCGGGGCGACCTTCGGCGCGAGGAAGACGACCGGCAGGACGACGCGTCCCCACCACTTCACCGCACTGAAGACGGTGATGGCGATCGCCTGCCCGTCGACGTTCCCGTGGCGGGTGCCGGTGGCGGTCGTCGGGGCCGGTGCTGGGGCAGCAACACGCAAGATCATTCGACGCTACGCCTCGATCCGAAACCCCGTCAACCGGCCCAAATGTCACCCCGGAAAGAGGGTGCTGCCAGACTGCGTTTCATGGCCGACCACCCTGCCACCACGAAGACCGGGCACCTGGACGTCGGCGACGACCGCGTGCGCGGCCTCATCTTCGTCGGCGTCATGGCCGTGATCATGTGGATCGCCGAGATCCTCGACACCGCGCTCGGCGGCGATCTCGACGCCTACGGCATCCAGCCCCGCGACACCGACGGCCTGGACGGCGTGGCGTTCTCGCCGTTCCTGCACGGCGGGTTCGACCACCTCATCGCGAACACCGTGCCGTTCCTCGTCCTGGGCGGGATGATCGCGCTGAGCGGCCTGCGCAAGGTCGTCTCGGTGACGGTCATCGTGGCGGTCGTCGGTGGGCTCGGCACCTGGATCGTCGCCCCGGCGAACACGATCCACATCGGTGCGAGCGGCATCGTCTTCGGCTACGCCGCGTACCTCATCGCGCGGGCGATCTACACGCGGAGCTTCCCTCACCTCGGGGCGGGCATCGCGGTCGCCGCGATCTGGGGCGCCACCCTGCTCGGCGGGCTCGTCCCGCAGCAGGGCATCTCGTGGCAGGGCCACCTGTTCGGCGCGCTCGGCGGCCTGGTCGCCGCGTGGTGGCTGGACGGGCGGACCGCCCGGCGGCGCAAGGCCGCCGGGGACGCCGCGGTCGCGTCCTACTAGACCCGGCTCTTGTTCCGGCTCTTCTTCTTGGGCGTGCAGGTGCGGTACTTGCGCGTGCCCGAGATCGTCTTGCCGAGCACCGTCTTGGCCGTGATCTTCACGGTGTAGCGGCCCTTCGGCAGGCCGGTGAGGTTCACGGGCGCCGTGATGCGGTCA
>SYBY01000326.1 GCA_005788585.1 Actinomycetota bacterium
CGACCGGCGAAGCCCGCGACGATGGTGCGTCCCGGCGATCGCGTCGAGGCGTACGCCGGTGGCCGCGAGCGGATCCTCGAGGTCGTCCAGGTCATCGAGAAGCGCGTCGGCGCCGCCGCCGCGGCCGAGTGCCTCGTCGACCACAGCCCGCCGCCGCCCGCGCGGACCGAGGCACCGGCGGACACGTTCGTCCGCGAGAAGGGGGCCGGGCGCCCGACCAAGCGCGACCGCCGCGAGCTCGAGCGGCTGCGCCGCCAGTGAGCGCCCGCAACCTCGTCAACCTGAAGTCCGTCGCCAAGGGCTACGGCAGCCGGTCGGTCCTCGAGGACGTGACGCTCGGGATCTCCGCGGGCGACCGCATCGGGATCGTCGGTCGCACCGGCGACGGCAAGTCGACGCTGCTGAAGCTGATCTCCGGTGCCGAGGGCGCCGACCGCGGCCAGGTGACCCGGACGAACGGGCTCGACGTCGCCGTCATCGCCCAGGGCGACGATCTCGACAGCGACCGCACGATCCGGGAGGAGCTGGTCGGCGGCCGCGCCGACCACGAGTGGGCGGCCGACAGCCGGTTTCGCACCGTGCTCGACGGGCTGCTCGGCGGGGTGGACGTCAGCCGGTTCCCGGACGGGATGGACACGCGGATCGGCCCCCTGTCCGGCGGGGAGCGACGACGGATCGCCCTCGCCCAGCTGTTGCTCGACAACCCCGAGCTGCTGCTGCTCGATGAGCCGACCACCCACCTCGACGTCGAGGGGGTCGACTGGCTGGCCCGCCACCTGGCCGCGCGGCGCGGGTCGCTCGTCGTCGTCACCCACGACCGCTGGGTCCTCGACGCGGTCTGCACCGCGACATGGGAGGTCGTCGACGGCGGCGTGCAGCAGTACGACGGCGGCTACGCCGCGTACGTCCTGGCCCGCGCTGAGCGCGACCGCCAGGCGGCGGCGCGCGAGGACCGCCGCCAGCAGCTGATGCGCAAGGAGCTCGCGTGGCTGCGGCGCGGCCCGCCGGCGCGGACGGCGAAACCGAAGTTCCGGATCGAAGCCGCGAACGCGCTGATCGCCGACGAGCCCGAGCCGCGCGACACCGTCGAGCTGCTGCGCTTCGCCACCTCGCGCCTGGGGGACAAGGTCCTGGACGCCGTCGACGTGGGCGTGCGGTTCGGCGAGCGCGAGCTGCTGCGCGACGTGACCTGGCGCCTCGGCCCGGGGGAGCGGGTGGGCCTCGTGGGCGTCAACGGCTCGGGCAAGACGACGCTGATGAAGGTCCTGAGCGGCGCGCTGTCGCCAACTTCCGGGAAGGTCGACCGCGGGCAGACGGTGCGCCTGGCGTTCCTCTCCCAGGAGGCGGCGGAGATCCCGCCGGACGTTCGCGTGCTCGAGTCGCTGGAGCAGGTCCGCGGGCGCACGACGACGAGCGACGGCCAGGAGCTCACGGCGTCGAAGCTCTGCGATCGCTTCGGGTTCCGGGGAGAACGCGCATGGACCCGGGTGCGCGAGCTCTCCGGCGGCGAGCGGCGGCGCCTGCAGCTCATGCGGCTGCTGATGGAGGAGCCCAAGGTGCTGCTCCTGGACGAGCCGACGAACGACCTGGACATCGACACCCTCACTGCGCTCGAGGATCTGCTCGACGGCTGGCCCGGGACGCTGATCGTCGTGAGCCATGACCGGTACTTCGTCGAGCGCGTCTGCGACGACGTCTACGCCCTCGGGACCGACGGGGGACTGCGCCACCTTCCGGGGGGCATCGATCAGTACCTGGAGCTGCGCCGCGCTTCCGCGCAAGCGCCCGAGCCGACCGCTGCCGCCGCGACGAAGCCGCGGACGGGGCGCGACACCCATGCAGCGCGCAAGGAGGTCCAGCGCCTGGAACGGGCGCTGGAGAAGCTCGACGCGCGCCAGGCCGAGCTGTACGAGCAGATGGCCGCCGCGGCGACCGACCACGAGCGGCTGCGCGCGGTCCAGGCCGACCTCGACGACCTCGGGGCGGAACGCGAGCGGCTCGAGGCCTCCTGGCTCGAGACGTCCGAGCTCCTCGAGGCCTGAGCACCCGGCGGATTCCGTGGGCGGCGCCGGTACGCTCGTGCGCGCCGAAGCCTGACCTGCTCGGGGACGAGAGGAGAGCCGGATGCCGTCGGACGACGCGGCGCTGTGTTATGAGGCCATCACCCGCTGGCATCACCTGCTGCGCGCAGGCGCGCTGCCGGACGACGACCCGGGGCTCGCGCGGCTCCGGCGCCTGACGGTCTACGGCGACCGGAAGGTCATGCAGGTCGTGCGCCCGCACTTCCTCACGCCCGCGCGCTACGAGGCCGAGGCCCTCGCGTGCGCGCTGGTCGCACGCGCGCTCGCGAAGGCGTGCGCAGCGGTGCGGGAGGACCACGACGTCCTCGACGAGCTCGACGTCCGCGGCCATGAACGCGACCTCATCCTCATCGACCCGGGCTTCGAGAACCCCGACGTGTTCGACCGGTTCGACGCCTTCGCGTCCAAGCGGCTCGGGCTCGTGGAGGTGCAGGGCGCTGCCCCCGGTGGCGTCGGCTACGTCGATGCTGCGGCGCGAGCGTTCCAGGCGATGGCCATCCACGACCGGTTCGCCGAGGAGTTCGACATCGAGCCGCTGCTCGTGGCCGACCCGCTGCGCGAGTCGATGCTCCAGGCGTGGCGGGACTTCGGCGGCGCGGGCGACCCGGCCATCGCGATCGTCGACTGGGACGACGCGCCGCTGATGATGGAGTTCGAGCTCATCCGCGACGACCTCGTGGCCGCCGGGCTCGACGTCACGATCTGCGATCCGAGGCAGCTGCGGTTCGAGGGCGGGAGACTGCACGGCCCG
>SYBY01000327.1 GCA_005788585.1 Actinomycetota bacterium
GCGGCCACGGCCTGACCCCTACCCACTATACTTTCTGAAGTGACCTCCTCCACCGACCGTATCGAGAACGTCGTCATCGTCGGCAGCGGCCCCGCCGGGTACACGGCCGCGCTGTACACGTCGCGCGCCAACCTGGAGCCGCTCGTCATCGAGGGGTTCATGTGGGGCGGGCTGCTGCAGCAGACCACGGACGTCGAGAACTACCCGGGCTTCCCGGCCGGGATCATGGGCCCCGAGCTCATGCAGCAGATGCGCGACCAGGCCGAGCGCTTCGGCACGCGCTTCATCACCGACGAGGCGTCGAAGGTCGAGCTCTCCGACGAGCCCGGAGGGGTGCACAAGGTCTGGGTGGGCGACGAGGTCCATCTGGCGCGCACGGTCGTGCTCGCGATGGGCGCCGAGCACAAGAAGCTCGGCATCCCCGGCGAGGACGAGCTGGGCGGCCGCGGCGTCTCCTACTGCGCGACGTGCGACGCGGCGTTCTTCCGCGACCGGCGGACGGTCATCGTCGGCGGTGGAGACAGCGCGATGGAGGAGGCGATCTTCCTCTCGAAGTTCTCCTCCGAGGTCGTGATCATCCACCGCCGCGACGAGTTCCGCGCGTCGAAGATCATGCTCGAGCGCGCGCGAGAGACCGAGAACATCACGTTTATGACGCCGTACGCCGTCGACGCCTTCATCCCGGGCGAGGATGGCTCGCTCGCCGTGGCGAAGCTGCGTCACACCGAGGGCGGCGAGGACACCGAGCTCGAGATCGACGGCGCGTTCATCGCGATCGGTCACGAGCCGCAGTCCTCGATCGTCGAGGGCCAGATCGACCTCGACGAGGAGGGCTACGTGAAGGTCGACGGGCGCTCCACGCGCACGAACCGCCCGGGCGTCTTCGGCGCCGGTGACCTGGTCGACAACACGTACCGTCAGGCGATCACCGCCGCCGGCTCCGGCTGTCAGGCCGCGCTGGACGCCGAGTGGTACCTGCGCGACACGCCGAGCATCGCGACCCCGCCGAGCCTCGCAGAGGGTGACCTCGCCGAGAAGCAGTGGGGTCCCACCGAGAACGCCGCGCCGGTCAGCGCCCGCCCGTAGGGGCGGGCGGCCGCCGTCACCGCGTCGACGGCGGCGGGACCGGGTTGCGGCCCGGCGGTTCGCTGAGGCGGCGCATCGACATGACGCGCCACACGCCGAGGAACACGGCGGCGAGCGCGATGACGACGAGCAGCGCGACGCCGAGACCGGAGTTCGGCAACAGGAGCCACGCGCCCACGACGATCGCCGGCACGGCGAGCATCACGAGCCACATCGAGAACGGCGCCGGGGCGTCCTTCGCGGACCCCTCGACGGGCTTCAGAGGATCTTCCATACGACAGGCGTACCCGCGCGGCGCGCGGGCAAACGCGGGACGGCCCGGAGGGCGGTCAGCTCACGCCGCTGCGTGGACCACAGGCCGCGAGGTCGTCGACCAGCTGGCGTGCGAGTTCCGACGTCCAGCGGCCCGACTCGACGAGGCGCTCGAGGAGATCCTCGACCTCGGCGAGACGGTCGTAGCCGTCGTCATCGAACAGCAGCGCATCGGCGGCGGCGCGGATGAGCCGCTGCTCGTCGTCTTGGAGCTTTGCCGGGCCGAGGTCCTCAAGCGTCTTGCGGACACGGCCGTAGGCGTTGGATCGCGCTTCGTTCATCTCGAACCAGAGTACGACCCTCGGCGGTCACCGGCGCAGATCCGCGCCGGACGGTCCGGAAATCAGGCGCGGACCGCGCCGTCGCCGGCGGCCTGGACACGGTGCGATCGCGGCGAGTCCTTCGTCTCCACGGCGCCGACCTGCTGGAGGAGCTCTTCGAGTGACGCCTCGATGCCCACGGCGATCTCGGTGATGTCCGGCAGCGCGTCGTAGTCGGCGAGCAGCCCGAAGTGGACGCTGCCCGCGTACGAGTTGACGGCGACCGTCAGGGGGCGGCCCTCGTCGAGGAACCCGACGGGCGCGATGCTCTCCAGGCGCCGGCCGAGGACGTAGCGGGCGGTCTGCGGGCCCGGGATGTTCGTGATCGCCAGGCTGTAGGAGTCCGGCGGCGCACCGAGTCGCGAGGCCTGGGCGAGGATCGTCGGCGGCGCGAAGTCCGCCATGCCGGCGATGAGGTCGGCGTCCAGGGCGCCGGCAGACCGCTTGACACCGCGCATCGCGTCGCGGATGAGGCGGACTCGCGCGGCGGCGTCGCCGAGATCGACCGGCAGCGGCGCGACGACCTGGTGCAGGCGGCTGGCGAAGCCCTCGTGCTCGGAGCCGACGCGGATCGAGACGGGGACGGCGGCGTAGAGCTCGACGCCCGCAGTGCGTGAGCCGCGCTGGTGCAGCCAGTGGCGCAGGCCGCCCGCGACCGTGGCGAGCACGACGTCGTTGACGGTCGCGTCCAGCGCGTCCTTGATCGCGCGGAACTCCGAGAGCCGCGCGGGGATCGTGACGTACCGGCGGTGCGGGCCGATCGGCTGATCGAGCGGCGCGGTCGGCTTCGGGGTGACGCTGGAGAGGAGGGACCCCGCGGCCTGCAGGAGCCCGCCGGCGAGGCGGCTCGGGTCCGAGATCACCTCGAGGGTCTGCTTCGGCAGCTCGGCGGCCTCCCGGGCCCGGTCCTCGAGTGCGGCGGCGGCAAGCTGCGCGGTCGTCGGCAGCGGGCGGGGCTGCCAGCTGTCGTGTTGCGGCGTGCGCCGCGGTGCGCCGGACTCGGCGTCGAGGTCGAACATCACCGTCAGCAGGTCGATGCCGTCGGTGCCGTCGACGAGCGCGAGGTGCGTCTTGGAGATCAGCGCCCAGCGGTCGCGGTCGCCTCGCTCGGCGCGCAGGCCCTCGACGACGTAGAGCTCCCACAGCGGCTTGGTCCGGTCCAGCGACTGGCTGAACAGCCGCGCGACCATGCGATGGAGCTTGCCGATGTCGCCGGGCGCCGGAAGCGCGGCGTGGCGGATGTGGTAGTCGAGGTTGAAGGTGGGGTCGTCGACCCAGCGCGCGGTGCCGAGCCCAGCGGGCGGGAACGCGGGACGCTGGCGGTAGCGGGGGACGACGCTCAGGCGGTTGCGCACGTGCTCGCGCAGCGCGCCGATCTCGGGTGCGGGGCCCTCGAACGTGGCGACGCTGCCGATGAGCATGTGCACGCACGCGTCCTCGCGGGAGAGCAGTCGCGCGTCCTGAGCGCTCAGCGGGTCAAGGTGCTGTTGGGCCATGGGGCGCGGGTAGCATAGGCACGTGAGCACTTCTGCGTCCAAGGCCATTCTCATCACGGGCTGCTCGACCGGCATCGGGAGGGCCACGGCGCAGCGCCTGGTACGGTCCGGTCGCACCGTCTATGCGACGGCGCGGAGCACGGACGCCATCGCCGATCTCGAGCGCGACGGCTGCAAGATCCTCCCGCTCGACGTCTGCGACGAGGCGTCGATGGTCGCCGCCGTGCGCACGGTCGAAGAGGCCGAGGGCGCCGTGGGGACGCTGGTCAACAACGCCGGCTACTCGCAGTCCGGTGCCGTCGAGGACGTCCCGATCGACCTCGTGCGCCAGCAGTTCGAGACGAACGTCTTCGGCCTCGTCCGGCTGACGCAGCTCGTGCTCCCGGGCATGCGCGCGCAGCGCGACGGCCGGGTGATCAACATCTCCTCGATGGGGGCGAACTTCACGTTCCCCGGGGGCGGCTTCTACCACGCTACGAAGTACGCGCTGGAGGCGATCAGCGACGCGCTGCGCTTCGAGGTCTCGGGCTTCGGCGTGAAGGTCGTCGTCATCCAGCCCGGGCTCATCAAGACGAACTTCGGCGAGCGCGCGGTCTCGCAGCTCGCCGAGGCGAAGACCGAGGGCGACGGCCCGTACGACGGCTTTTCCGACAAGGTCGCGCAGGCCACGCGCGACGTCTACGAGGAGGGCGCGATGGCCAAGCTCGGCGCCGGGCCGGACGCCGTCGCCAAGGTCATCGAGAAGGCGATCGACGCCGAGAAGCCGAAGGCCCGCTACCGGGTCACGCCGTCCGCGCACGCGATGATCGCGCTGCGCGCCGTCACGCCGGACAAAGGCTGGGACGCGATCATGCGCGGCCAGTTCCCGCAGCCGGGAAAGCGCTGATCGCGGCGCGGACCTCGGCCGCCGTCGGGGCGGCGCCGAACTTCGTCAGGACCCAGGTCGCCCCGGCGTCAGCCCACGGCGCGGGGTCCTCACCGGCCGCGATCTGCACCACGAGGTCGAACGGCGGCGCGGGCGGGAGCTGCTCCGCGGTCTCGCGCAGCGCGTCGGGTCCGGGCAGCTCGATCGGGAAGAAGCCGTCCCAGCGGGCAGCCCGCCGCAGCGGCGGCTTGGCCGGATACCGGCCGGCGACCCACACCGGGATGCGCGGCCGCTGCACGGGGCGCGGGAGCAGCTCGCCGGCCCAGTAGGCGTCGAGGCGGTCGAGGCCCTCGTCGAGGAGCTTCGCCCGGGCCTTCGGTTCGGTGACCTCGCCGGGGAAGTCCAGCTCGCCGTGGTTGTCGCTGCCCAGCCCGACGCCCAGCGTGAGCCGGCCGCCGCTGAGACGGTCGAGCGTGACGGTCTCCCGCGCGAGCTTGTGGACGCGGCGGCGCGACAGGGGCGTGACGAGTGGGCCGATCCGCACCCGCTCGGTCCTCATCGCGATGGCGCTCAGCGCGACCCACGGGTCGGCCACCTCCATGCGGGGCGTGGTGTAGCGGACGTGGTCCCAGATGAAGAACCCGTCCCAGCCGGCCCGCTCGGCCTCATGGGCGAGCTCGGCGAGCAGGCGGGGGTCCGAGAGCTCGTCGAACGGCGCGACGAAGATGCCGCGGCGGGGGGTGTGTGCATGCCAGGAGCTCACAGCTCTCGCAATGCTCACACCCCGGGCGGCAGCACGCCTTCGATTCCCAGCAGCAGCTGCTTGCGCGACAGCCCGCCGGTGTAGCCGCCCAGCCCGCCGCCCGTCGCCATCACGCGGTGGCACGGCACGACGATCGGGATGGGGTTGGCGCCCAGCGCGTTGCCGGTCGGCCGGGCGCCCTTCGGCGATCCGGCGGCTGCGGCGATCTGCGCGTATGTGCTGGTCTCCCCGAACGGGATCGCGGCGGTGGCCTGCAGGACACGCCGCGCGAACGGGGTCGTCAGGGTCCAGTCGATCGGCAGGTCGAAGTCGCGGCGGCGGCCGGAGAAGTACTCGTCGAGCTCGCGGCGTGCGTCGTCCAGCCGCGCCGGCGCCTCGACGATCCGCGGCGACAATCGGCGCGCGAGGCTCTCGAGGACACGGTCGACACTCCCGTTGAGGTCCTCGTACGCGAGGCGCACGAGACCGGCCGGCGTCCGGGCGGCGACGAGCCGGCCGGCAGGCGTGTCGATCACGGTGTACGCCACGTCGGCGTCGCCGGACTCCGCGGCGCGGGCCGCGAACCGGGCGGCGAGCGTGGCGGCATCGACCACGGGTGGGCGCAGCTCGGTCACGCCGTCACCTCCTCACGCAGCCGCGCCAGGCCGTCCGCGGCGGCTCGGCGCGACGCCGCCTCGCTGCAGCCGAGCACACGGGCGATCTCGGCGTGCGAGAGGTCGACGGCGTAGCGCAGCGTGAGCACCGCGCGCTGGCGCTCGGGCAGTACCCGGACGCGGGCCCAGTGCCCGTCGAGCCCGTCATCGTCCGGGGACGGGGCGGCGCGGTCCTCCAGCGTCTCGACCGGGACCGGACGCCGGGCGCGACCGCGGTGCACGTCGACCGCCTTGCGGTGGGCGATGGTGAACAGCCACGCCCGGACGTCGGAGTCGCGGCGCAGCCGGGGGTAGGCGCGCAGGGCGGCGAGAAAGGTCTCCTGAAAGGCGTCGTCGGCATCGTGTCGTCCCAGCGTGGCGACGAGGAAGCGCAGCACGTCGTGGGCGTGCGCGTCCAGCACCCGTTGGAAGGGGTCGTGCGGCATCGGTCACCCAGTACAACGCACGGGGGGCGTTCGGTGTGAGGTTCAGCTCTCGTGGTCGAAGAACCCGGCGCCGGTCGTCGTCCCCAGCAGCCCCTCGTCGACGAGCGCCCGCAGGCGCGGCGCGGCGCGATAGCGGTCCTCGCGGTAGTGGTCGTGCAGGCCGTCGAGCACGAGCAGGACGTGGTCGAGGCCGATGAGGTCGGCCCACCCGAGCGGGCCACGGGGATGGTTCAGGCCGAGCACCATGCCGTCGTCGATGTCCTCGGCGCTCGCCACGCCCTCGCCGAGTGCGAACGCCGCCTCGTTGACGAGCTGCGCGACCACGCGGCCGAGCACGAGCCCGGGCGCGTCGCCGACCCATGCCGTGTGGAGCCCCAGCGACGTGAAGAACTGCTCGGCGGCGGCCGCCGTGCCGTCGGCCGTGGTGGCGCTGCGCGTGAGCTCGACGAGCCCGCCCGGCCCGAGCGGCGGCAGCGCGTGGAACCCGGCTGCGCCCCCTGCGGGGTCGATGGCGTGCAGTGGTCCCTCGGCGCACAGCAGCACCCGGTGGCCGCCCTGCAGCGGCTCCTCGTCCAGGGCCGGGCCGGCGTCGATCGCGACAGCCGGCGCGGCGGAGGCGTCGTCGGCGGGCGAGACGACCTCCCAGCCCGCGGCGGCCGCCAGCCCGCGCAGCTCGGCGGCGAGCATCGTGTCGCCCGCGATCTGCGCGACGCCATGGGCCGCCGCCTGTATCCGCGGCGCAGGCGGGTCGTCCGGGCGGTGAGGCTCCTCGCCGTACCGGTACCACCCCTCGCCCGTCTTGCGGCCGAGCATCCCGGCGGCGACCATCCGGGCGGCCAGCGGTGAGGGGCGCCACCGCGGCTCGCCGTAGCTCAGCGCGGAGAACGACTCCGCGACCGCGAGGTTCACGTCGATCCCGACGAGGTCCATCACCTCGAACGGACCCATCCGGAAGCCGCCGCCGAGCCGGCAGATGCGGTCGACGAGCGCCGGATCGGCGAGCCGCTCGGTGACCACGCGCAGCGCCTCGCCCCCGAACGGCCGGTTGCACCGGTTCACGACGAACCCGGGCGTGTCGGTGGCGTCGATGACCCGCTTGCCCATCGCCGTGCCGGTGGCGCGCGCGAGCGCCAGCGCGTCGGGCGAGCTGCGCAGCCCGCCGATGACCTCGACGAGCCGCATCGCAGGCGCGGGGTTGAAGAAGTGCATGCCGACGACGCGTTCGGGCGCCGCGCAGCCTGCCGCAATCGCAGAGATGGGGATCGACGACGTGTTGCTCGCGAGGACCCCGGGGGTGATCTCGGCGAGCTGCGCGAACAGCTCGTGCTTGACCTCCAGGCGCTCGGGGGCCGCCTCGATGACGAGGTCGCAGCCGGCGAGGGCCTCGAGCGTCGCGGCAGGGCGCAGGCGCTCGCGGGCGTTGGTCGCGTCGTGGGTGCTCCAGCGCCCGCGTTCGACGCCGCGCTCCAGCGCACCGCCGATGCGGCCGATCGCGGCCTCTGTCGCCCTCTCGGCCGGGTCGAACAGCAGCGTGTCGGCCCCGGCGGCCTGCGCGGCGAGCTGCGCGATCCCCGCGCCCATCGTCCCGGCGCCGACGACGCCGATGGTCCGTGCGCTCATCAGGTCGGCGTGAGCGCGTTGATGCCCGTCAGCGCCCGCCCGATGATGAGCTTCTGGATCTGGCTCGTGCCCTCGTAGAGCGTCGTCACCCGGACGTCGCGGAAGTGGCGCTCGACGACGTGGTCGTCGCTGTACCCGGCGCCGCCGTGCACCTGGATGGCCTGGTGCGCGCTCTCGACCGCGGCCTCCGTCGCGTAGAGCTTGGCGATCGACGTCTCCAGGGTGCTGGGCCGGCCGGTGTCCTTCAGCACCGCCGCGCGCCAGACGAGCAGCCGGGCGGCGTCGGTGCGCACCTTGATGTCGGCGAGCATCGCCTGCACGAGCTGGAACGCCGCGATCGGGCGGTCGAACTGCTCGCGCTCCTTGGCGTAGGCGACCGACTCCTCGAGGCACGCCTGCCCGATCCCCACGCACCCGGCGGCGACGCTGTAGCGCCCGGAGTCCAGCGCGCTCATCGCGATCTTGAAGCCCTGGCCGATCTCGCCGAGGACCGCGTCGTCGGGGACGTGGACCTCGTCGAGGAAGATCGACGCCGTGTCGCTGGCGTGCAGGCCCATCTTGCCCTCGATGACGGCGGGCTGGAAGCCGTCCTGGTCGCAGTCGACGAGGAACGCGCCGATGCCGCGATGGCCGAGCTCGGGGTCGGTCTGCGCGAAGACGAGCGCGACCTTGCTGTGGTTGCCGAGGCTGATCCACATCTTCGCGCCGCTGATCGACCAGCCGTCAGCCGTCTTCGTCGCCCGGGTCTTCTGGTTGGCGGCGTCCGAGCCGGTGTCGGGCTCGGTCAGGCCGAAGCAGCCGAGCCACTCGCCGCTGCAGAGCTTCGGCAGGTAGTGGTGCTTCTGCTCCTCGGTGCCCCAGCGCAGGATGGAGCTGCACACCAGGGAGGTCTGCACGCTGATGACCGTGCGCATCGCCGAGCAGCCGCGGCCGATCTCCTCGACGATCAGCCCGTAGGTGAGGTAGTCCAGGCCGGCACCGCCGTACTCCTTGGGCACGATCGCGCCGAGGTAGCCCTGGTCGGCGATCTGGCGCACGAGGTCGACGTCGAAGTAGTGGCGGCGCGCGTTCTCCCGGGCGCGGGGCACGATCTCCCGGTCGGTGAAGGCCCGCGCCGTCTCCCGGACCAGGTCCTGTTCCGCGGTCAGGTCGAAGTCCATGCGCGCACGCTACCGCGCAGTCGGAGCGGTGTGGCACAGTCCCGGCGTGGACGCCGCCGCCCTGAAGGACCTCGCCCGCGAGCAGCTCGGCCGCCAGGCGGCGTTCGTCGGCTTCGAGATCAAGCAGCACGCCGGTGCGCTCGAGCCGGGGGAGGAACCGCGCACCTTCGCGATGGGGATGCTCGGGCGCCGTGGCCGGCTCGTCCTGCTCACCGACCGGCGCCTGCTCCTTGCCCGCGGGTGGTCTCCGATCCCGCGTCCCACCCGGGTCGACGCGTGGCCGCTCGACGAGCTGACCGATGTCGAACGGCACACGATGTCGTGCACGTTCACGTTTGGTGCGCGCGGGAGCGTCGGGCTGATGCTCGCGCCCGAAGAGGCGTCCGACGCGATCATCGGCGACCTGCGCGCACGGCTCGGCCGGCCTGACGCAGAACCCGCGCGCGAGGATCTCGCGGCGCTGGCGCAGCGCAAGCTCGGGTCGAAGCTCGCGTACGCGGTCG
The DNA here is from genome assembly GCA_005788585.1 of Actinomycetota bacterium. The sequence continues at coordinate 9,204 of SYBY01000327.1, forward strand.
AGCACGACCTGGCGAAGGTCGCCGACCGGCTGGGTCCCGGCGAGGACGTCCAGCGGCTCGCGTTCGTCAGCGACGAGGAGGGTGGGCTGCTCCTGGCGCTCACCGCCGAGCGGATGGTGCTCGCCCACGCCGCGATGCGCGCGGGCAAGGACCGCTGGTTCGAGTGGCCGCGCTCGGAGGTGCGCGCCGTTGCCCGGGATGGCATCGTGCTCGTCGTGGAGGCCGGCGACGAGACGCTGCACCTGGGGTTCGCCAGCGAGGACCGCTGCGACGAGCTGGAAGCGGTGCTGCGATGACGCATCGCGCGCCCCAGGAGCAGGCGGCCACCGCCCGCGGGATGGGCCATGTCGCCTACCAGCACTGCGAGACGTGCGGCGCACGCGCGGCGTTCCTGCGCGTGCTCTGCCCGGTGTGCGGGTCGACGGACCTGACCGTCCACCACAGCGCCGGCCGCGGCGTCGTCTACAGCACCACGACCCTGCGCACGCGCGAGGGCGCGCGCGACGTGTCCCTCATCGACCTCGACGAGGGCGTGCGCGTCATGGGGACGGTCGTCGGCGTCGCGCCGGAGGACGTCGCCATCGGTCTCCCGGTGCAGGGCACGCTCGACCCGGACGGCGGCGACGAGCCGCGCGTGATCTTCACGGTCGAGCGCGATGGCTGATCCACTGCGCGGGGCGATCGCGATCGCCGGGGTGGGGGACGCCGGGATCGGCGAGGCACCGCCCGGCTCGACGCCGCTCGACCTGATCGGGTCGGCCACCGTCGCCGCGTTGGCCGACGCCGGGCTGTCGACCCGGGACGTCGACGGGCTCTTCACCGCGTCGGCGTACTACGGAATGCCGACCCTCAACGTGGGCGAGTACCTCGGCATCCGGCCGCGCTTCTCCGACAGCACGAACCTCGGGGGCGCGTCGTTCCTCAGCCACGTCGGTCACGCCGCGGCCGCGATCACGGCGGGGCTGTGCGAGGTCGCGCTCATCGTCTACGGCTCGACGCAGCGCAGCGACGGCGGGCGGCTGAAGAGCGTCGCCGAGGCGTTCCCCGACGAGCAGCTCTACGCGCCCCGCTACCCGATCACGCAGTACGCATTGGCGGCGGCGCGCCACATGCACGAGTTCGGCACGACCCGCGAGCAGCTCGCCGAAGTCGCGGTCGCCGCCCGCGCGTGGGCTCGGCTGAACCCCGGCGCCTTCGCCCGCGACGAGCTGTCGATCGACGAGGTCCTCAGCTCGCGGATGCTGTGCGACCCGCTGACGGTCCGCGACTGCTGCCTGGTCACCGACGGCGCCGGCGCGGTCGTCGTCACGGCGACTGAGCGGGCCCGCACGCTGCGCCGTCCACCGGCCGTGGTCCTGGGCTTCGGCGAGGCGCACTGGCATCGCAACATCAGCCAGATGCCCGACCTGACGGTGACGGCCGCGACGGACTCCGGCGCCCGCGCGTTCGCCATGGCCGGGCTCCGGCCCGACGACGTCGACGTCCTTCAGCTCTACGACGCGTTCACCATCAACCCGATCCTCGTCCTGGAGGACCTGGGGTTCTGCGCGAAGGGGGAGGGCGGGCCGTTCGTCGCCGGCGGACGGATCGCGCCGGGCGGTGCGCTGCCCGTGAACACCAACGGCGGCGGGCTCTCGGACTGCCACCCCGGCATGTACGGCATCTTCACGCTGATCGAGGCCACGCGTCAGCTGCGCGGCGACGCGGGCGACCGCCAGGTCCCGGGCGCGCAGGTCGCGCTGGCCCACGGCAACGGCGCCGTCCTCAGCGCGCAGTCGA
>SYBY01000328.1 GCA_005788585.1 Actinomycetota bacterium
CGAGCGCGAGTGGGAGGGCCCCCGCGAAGAGTGCGGTGTCTTCGGCATCTACGCGCCTGACCCGCAGCACGAGGTCTCCAAGCTGTCGTACTACGCCCTGTTCTCCCTCCAGCACCGGGGGCAGGAGTCGGCGGGCATCGCCGCCGCCAATGTGGGCGGGCACATCATGACCCTGCGCGAGCTGGGGCTCGTCAGCCAGGTCTTCGACGAGCAGAAGCTTCGCGCGCTGGGCGGCGAGATGGCGCTCGGCCACGTGCGCTACTCGACCACCGGCTCAAACGCATGGGAGAACGCCCAGCCGGTGCACCGCTCCGATCGCCGCGAGCTCGCGCTGGCCCACAACGGCAATCTCATCAACGCCGTCGAGCTGCACTCCAAGCTCCGCGAGCAGGGCCTGTCGTTCCGCTCGACGTCGGACTCGGAGATCATCGCGGCGCTCATCGCGAGTCATCCCGCGGACACGGTCGAGGACGCCGTCGCCGCGGTCATGCACGACCTCGAGGGCGCGTACTCCACAGTGATCATGACCAAGGACCGCGTGGTCGCCTTCCGCGATCCGGCCGGTCTGCGCCCGCTGTGCATCGGCATGCTCGGCGACCGCTACTGCGTCGCGAGCGAGTCGTGCGCGTTCGACATCATCGGCGCGACCTACCTGCGCGACGTCGCACCCGGCGAGCTGGTGAGCATCTCCGAGAAGGGCCTGCAGGTGCGCCAGGCCGTCACGTCGGAGCGCGAGGCCTTCTGCGTCTTCGAGCACATCTACTTCGCGCGGCCCGACAGCATCATGAACGGCCAGCGCCTGCAGGCCAGCCGCGGCCGCATGGGCGAGATCCTCGCTCGCGAGGCGCCCGCCGATCGCGCCGATCTCGTCATCGCCGTCCCTGACTCCGGCAACGCCGCCGCGCGCGGGTTCGCCCGGGCGTCGGGCCTGCCCCACGACGACGCGCTCATCAAGAACCGCTACGTCGCCCGCACGTTCATCCAGCCGGGCCAGGAGCTGCGCAAGCACGGCCTGCGGCTGAAGTTCAACCCGCTGCCGGAGATCGTCGCCGGCAAGTCGCTCGTCGTGGTCGACGACTCGATCGTGCGCGGCAACACCACGCGGCAGATCGTCCAGATGCTCCGCGACGCCGGGGCGCGCGAGGTGCACATGCGCATCAGCGCGCCGCCGCTGCGCCACCCGTGCCACTACGGCGTGGACATGTCGACGCGCGAGGAGATGGTCGCGCACGAGCGCACCGTCGAGGAGATCTCCGCGGAACTGGGCTGCGACTCACTCGCGTACCTCTCGCTCGAGGGCGTCTACGAGGCGATCAGGGGCGAGCGCGCCAAGCACTGCGACGCCTGCTTCACCGGCGACTATCCGCTCGCCGGCACGGACGGCCACGAGGGCAAGTACGCCCTGGAGCTTCCGGTCGTCACCCAGGCGTGACGGCGGTCCCGGACGCTGAGCTCGAGCGTCGTCGCCAGGCCGGTGCCGGCGCGTTCTGGACCACGCTGACCGCGGGCGCGGACGACGCCCACGTGCTGCAGCGCGATGGCGGTGTCGTCGCCGCGGTGCTGCCTCGCAGCCCCAACCGCTCCGTGTTCAACTGCGTCTTCTACGAGGACGGCGCGGCGCTGCTGGCAGTCCGTGACGAGCTCGAGCGCGTGTACCGCGACACGGGGGTCGCCGCCTGGACGGTGTGGGTGCTCGATGGCGACACCGCGACCGCCGAGGCGCTCGCCGCCGCCGGACACGTCCTGGATGCGGACCCGGCGGCGATGGGCGGCGTCCTCGCCGAGATGGACCTCGAGCCGCGAGGCGGCGTCGAGGTCGTGCGCAGCGAGGACTGGGCCGCGATGGCCCGCCTGAACGCCGCCGCGTACGGCACGCCTGAGGAGGACTGGCTGGCGGCGCTCGGCGACCAGACCGCTGCGCTGGGGGCGCTGTACGCCGTCGGAGCGCCCGCCGACCCGGACTGCTGTGCGTTCATCAGCACCCATGAGGGCAACGCCGAGGTCTGCTTCGTCGCGACGCGCGAGGCCGCGCGCGGGCGCGGGTACGCCTCCGAGCTGCTGCGCCAGGCCTTGCGTGACGCGATGGCCGCCGGCTGCGACACCACGACGCTCGAGGCGACGAAGCTCGGGCAGCCGGTGTACGAGCGCATGGGGTTCCGGGTGCTGGGCGAACTGCAGATGTGGGAGCGCCGGCTTTAGCGGGCCGTGAGCCGATCCTCAGCGTGGCCTCAGGCACGAGGCGCATCCTGAGGACATGGAGCTCACGTTTCCCGATCGCGCGGTGGTGGTCGTCGCAGGTCTCCCCGGTGCCGGCAAGTCGACGCTGATCCGCCGCGCGGTGGATCGCGACCGCGTCACCGTCGTCGACACCGACGACGCCCGGGCGCGCGGCCGTGGCGGGCGCGGGCTCTACCTCCGCCACTACGCCCGCATCGCCGGCGCGGTCCTGGGCGGGCGACCGGCGGTCATCCACACCCGTGGGACCCGCGCCCCGGCGCGACGGCTCATCCGGCTCCTCGCCGCGCTGCGCGGCCGTCCCGCGTTCCTCGTCCTCGTCGACGCGCCTCGGACGGTCGCCGAGGCGGGCCAGCGCGAGCGGGGCCGGACGGTGTCTCAGAAGACGATGGACGCCGAGTGGCGCCGGTGGCGGCGACTGCTGATCCGGGGCGTCGGTGGCGAACGGTGGCACGGCGTCGACGTGCTCGACCGCGACGGGGCCGCGACCGTGTCGGCCGTCGCATTCACGCGGGCGGCGCCGATGGCGCTCGTCGTGGCCTGAGGCGCAGCGCCCGGGCGCCGACTCATGGTTCGGTCGCATCGAATCCGGGGAGTCTGAGGACAGGACGTTCCTCACGACCAAGGAGTCACCGAGATGCCGAACACCGACGAGAGCAAGGGCCGCGTCAAGGAAGCCGCCGGCGCACTGACGGGCGACGACGACCTCAAGAACGAGGGCAAGGTCGACCAGGGCTCCGGCAAGGTCAAGGAGACGCTGGACAAGGCCACCGACAAGGTCAAGGACGTCCTGCGCAAGTAGCGCACGCACGTCTTCGCAGAGCCTTTGCAGCACCTTTGTGACGGGTCCCGGCGCGCGCCGGGACCCGCGCTAGCGTTCGGTCCCTGATGGATCCCCGCGTCGCCCTCCGGGCGCATTTCGGTTTCGACGAGTTCCGCCCCGGCCAGGAGGCTGCAGTCACTGCGGCCCTCGACGGCCGCGACGTCCTCGTGGTCATGCCGACGGGCGCGGGCAAGTCGCTCTGCTACCAGCTGCCCGCGTTGTGCCGGGACGACCTCACACTCGTGGTCTCGCCGCTGGTGGCGCTCATGCAGGATCAGGTCGAGGCGCTCGAGCGCATCGCGCCGGGCAAGGTCGGGCTGGTGAACGCGCAGGCCGACGCCGCGACGAATCGCGCGACGCTCGACGCGGCGGTGCGCGGTGATCTGCGCATGCTGTACGTCGCGCCGGAGCGGTTCTCGTCCCGGCCGTTCCTCGACGCGATGAAGGAGACGAAGGTCGGGCTGTTCGTCGTCGACGAGGCGCACTGCGTCTCGCAGTGGGGCCACGACTTCCGCCCCGACTACTTCCGCCTGGCCGATGCCGCGCGCTGGCTCGAGGCCGACGCGATCGTGGCGTCCACCGCGACGGCCACGCCCGAGGTGGCGAAGGACATCCAGGAGCGGCTGGGGCTGCAGGACCCGGCGCTGGTCTCGACCGGATTCGACCGGCCGAACCTGTCGTTCGGCATCGTGCGGTGCGGGACGACCAAGGACAAGGAGCGGCGGATCCTCGCCGCGCTGTCCGGCGACGGGGCGACCCCGGCCATCGTCTACGCGGGGACGCGCAAGAACACCGACCAGCTCGCGGCGTCCCTTGACGCGGCGTTGGGTGTCCGGGTCGAGCCGTACCACGCGGGGCTGGACCGGGACACGCGCGCGGAGGTCCAGCGCCGGTTCATGTCGGGCGAGACCGACGTGGTCGTCGCGACGAACGCCTTCGGCATGGGCGTGGACAAGGCCGACGTGCGGACGGTCTGCCATGCCTCGGTCCCCGCGTCCGTCGAGGCCTGGTACCAGGAGGCCGGCCGTGCGGGTCGCGACGGCGCGCCGGGCAGGGCGCTGCTCTTCGCCGAGGCGAAGGACAAGAGCCTGCACGTGTTCTTCATCGGCCGCGCCGAGGTCGAGGACGCGCAGATCGACGCCGTCGCCCACCGGTTGTTCGCCCGGGCCGACGGCAACCGCTACGACCTCGGGGTCGACGAGCTCGGCTACCTCGTGAGCGAGGACACCGGCAAGGACGACGGTGCGGATCGGGTGCGGGCGATCGTCGGACACCTCGCCCGCGCGGGGGTCCTGCGGCCGGCGCCGTCGACGCCCGACCGGCTGCGCGGACGCCTGGAAGCGCCGTACGACGGGCGCGCGCGGGCGCTGTGCCGGCGGTCGGCCGGGGAGGCGCAGAAGGCGCGGTGGACGCAGTACCGGGCGGTGTGGGCGCTCGTGGAGGACCAGGCGTGCCGCCGGGCGGCGCTGCTCAAGCACTTCGGCGACCCCGCCGCGCCCGCCCCGAACCCCGGCGTGCCGTGCTGCGACGTGTGCGATGCCTCGTGGCTGCCGATGCCCGCGGGCGGGACGAGCAACGGCGCGGGCGCGGTGCGCGGCAGCGGCGTCCCGGGCGACCTCGACGACGCGATCATCTCGCTCGTGCGCCGGGCCGACCCGGCGGTCGGCCGCACGCGCGCCGTCGAGATCCTGCGAGGCGGGCGCTCGAAGGTCGTGCAGAAGTACTCCTACGACGGCCTGCCTGAGTACGGCACGTATGACTTCCTGCGCAACGAGGAGGTCCTCGCCCGCGTGGACGCGCTGCTGGAAGGCGGGACGCTGCGGTCGACGGGCGGCGCGTATCCCAAGTTGCAGGCCGCGCAGGCGGAGGGGCTCTTGTGACGGACCTGCCGCGCATCGTGGTCCTGGCTTCTGGCAGCGGCACGAACCTCCAGGCGCTCATCGACACGCTGCACGGGCGCGAGGTCGAGATCGTGGGCGTGGGCAGCGACAAGCCGGGCTGCCGTGCGCTCGCCCGTGCCGAGGAGGCGTCGATCCCGACGGCGACGTTCCCCATCGGCGACTTCCCCGATCGCCCGGCACGCGACGCCGCGATGGCGGCCTGGGCACAGGAGGTCGGCGCGCAGGTCGTCGTGCTCGCGGGCTACATGGCGCTGCTGACGCCCGAGTTCCTGGACCCGTTCCGCGAGCGGGTGGTCAACGTCCACCCGTCGCTGCTGCCCGCGTTCACGGGCCTGCGGGCCATCGAGCAGGCGCTGGCCTACGGCGTGAAGGTCTTCGGCGTCACGGTGCACCTGGTCGACGACGGGGTGGACACGGGGCCGATCCTGCTCCAGGGGGCCGTGGAGCTCCCGGACGCGACCGATCCGGCCGAGGTGCACGCCGCGCTGCAGCCCGTCGAGCACCGGCTTCTGCCCGAGGCGGTGCGCCTGCTCGTCGCCGGAGGCTTCGAGCCAGATCCCGGCCACCCGCGCCGGATGCGGCGCACGTCGATATCCTCGCGCGACCGATGACCGAGCCGAACATCCAGGAAACCGCAGGCGTCACCGCTCCCGGGGCGGTGCGCGTCCGCCGCGCACTCCTGTCCGTGTCGGACAAGCGCGGC
>SYBY01000329.1 GCA_005788585.1 Actinomycetota bacterium
CGACGGTGATGCCGTCAACGTGATCGACCTCGGCGGCGACGCCTCGCGCCCCGCGCTCGTCTTCGTCCACGGGCTTGGTGGATCGTGGCAGAACTGGCTCGAGAACCTCCTGCCGTTCGCCGCCACGCACCGGGTGGTCGCACTGGATCTCCCCGGGTTCGGTGCGTCTCCCCTGCCCCGTGAGCGGATCTCGATCCCCGGCTACGCCGCGCTGCTCGACCGGCTGTTCGACCGGCTCGGCATCGACGGCGCCGCCCTGGTCGGCAACTCGATGGGCGGCCTGATCTCCGCCGAGCTCGCGCTCCGGCACCCGCAGCGCGTCGAGCGGCTCGTGCTGGTCTCCGCCGCCGGCCTGACCCCCGCCGATCGTTACAACCCGCGCGCGTTCGCCGCCTTCAAGCGCCTGGAGCGCGGGCTGCAGCTCGCGGGCTCGCAGGTCTCGACGCGCTCGACCGAACTCGCCCGCCGCCAGCGGCTGAGGCGCGGCGCGTTCGTCGTCGTCGCCGACGCCCCTGAGGTCCTGCCCTGCGCACTCGTCGCCGAGCAGATCAAGGGTGCGGGCAAGCCGGGTTTCATGGCGGCCAGCGAGGCGCTGCTGACCTACCCGATCCGCGACCGGGTGTCCGAGATCGCCTGCCCCACCCTCGTGGTCTGGGGGCAGCGTGACCGGCTCGTCCCCGTCCGCGACGCCGACGAGTACGAGCAGCTCATCCCGAACGCCCGCAAGGTCGTCTACGCCCGGACGGGCCACATGCCCCAGCTCGAACGGCCCGCCCGGTTCAACACCGACCTGCGGGCCTTCCTCGAGGAGGAAGCCGGCGAGCGCGAGCCCGCCGGTCCCACTATCCGGTGACGGCGCCCTTTTCGGCGCTGCCGACGAGCTTGGCGTACTTCGCGAGCACGCCGCTGCGCACGCCGTTGTCCGGCACTTCGTAGGCGGCGACGCGCGCCGCGATCTCCTCGTCGGAGAGCGCGATGTTCACGACGCGGTTGTCGACGTCGATGGTGACCTCGTCGCCGTCGCGCACCGCCGCGATCGGCCCGCCGCGCACCGCCTCGGGCGCGAGGTGGCCGGCCATGAACCCGTGGGTCGCACCGGAGAAGCGGCCGTCGGTGAGCAGCGCGACGCTCTCGCCGAGCCCCTCGCCGTTGATCGCCGCGGTCACGGCGAGCATCTCGCGCATCCCGGGCCCGCCGGCGGGTCCCTCGTTGCGGATGACGACGATGTCGCCGGCCTTGATGCCGCCCGCGAGGACCTCCTTCATGCACGCCTCCTCGCCGTCGAAGACCCGCGCGGGGCCGACGGCCTTGCGGCGCTCGTGGCCGGAGAGCTTGACGACGCACCCGTCGGGCGCGAGGTTCCCGCGCAGGATCGCGATGCCGCCGCTGGTCTTCAGCGGGGCGTCCAGGCTGTGGATGACCTGCTGGCCGGGCGTCTCCTCGGCCTCGTCGGCGTGCTGGCCGATCGTCTTGCCGGTGACCGTCATCGCGTCGCGGTGCAGCAGGCCGGCCTCGGAGAGCCGCTGGGCCAGGACCGGCACGCCACCCGCCGCGTAGAGGTCGGTGGCGAGGAAGCGGTAGCCGGGCTTGAGGTCGCAGAGCAGCGGCGTCTTCGCGCTGATGCGGTCGAAGTCCTCGAGCTCGAGCTCGACGCCGGCCTCCTCGGCGATCGCCAGGAGATGCAGCACGGCGTTGGTCGACCCGCCACTGGACGCGACCCCCGCGATGGCGTTCTCGAGGGCCTCCTTCGTGAGGATGTCGCGCGGCCGCACACCGCGGCGCAGGACGTCCATGACGAGCTCGCCGACGTTGTGCGCGACGGTGCCCTTCTTGTCGTCCTCCGCCGGGACCATCGCCGACGCAGCCGGGGAGATCCCGAGGAACTCGCCCGCCATGCCCATGGTGTTCGCGGTGAACTGGCCGCCGCACGCGCCGGCGCCGGGGCTCGCCGCGTTCTCGAGCTCGAGCAGCTCCTCGTCGGTCATCTTCCCGACGGCGTGCGCGCCGATCCCCTCGAAGACCTCGAGGATCGAGATGTCCTGGCCGTGCAGGTGGCCCGGGGCGATCGAGCCGCTGTAGAGCATCACGCCCGGGACGTTGGTGCGCGCGAGCGCCATGACCGCGGCGGGGATCGTCTTGTCGCAGCCGGCGATGACGACGAGCGCGTCGAACGCGTGCGCGTCGACGACGAGCTCGATGGAGTCGGCGATGACCTCGCGGCTGACGAGCGATGCGCGCATGCCGGGCGTGCCCATCGTGATGCCGTCGGAGATCGAGATCGTGTTGAGCTCCATCGGCGTGCCGCCCGCGGCGCGGATGCCCTGCTTGACCTTCGCGGCGAGCGCGCGCTGGTTGAAGTTGCACGGCATGGTCTCGATCCAGCAGTGCGCGACCGCGACGATCGGCTTCGCCAGTGCCTCGTCGTCGAACCCGATGCCCTTGAGGTAGGCGCGGGCGAACGCCCGCTCGGGCCCTTCGAGCAGCGCGCGGCTGCGGTGCTTGACGTCGAACGGGGCGGGGGTGCTCATGGCCCCAGCCTATGCGACGGGCAGGCGCGTCAGCCGCGCGGATCAGGCGTCTTCGGGCGCGGGCGAGGAGGCGCCGACCTCGCGCGCCGCGCGGCGCATGCGCTCCTGCTCCCACTGCGTGAGCCGCCACAGATCGCGGCGGACCTGGTCGGGATCGACCTGGCGTCCCGGCAGGTGCAGGTTCGCCGAGCGCAGGAGCCGCCGCTCGTCGCCGGTCAGCGCCATCCACTTCGCGAGCACGTCGTCGCTGTCGGGCAGCATCGGTGACCCGTACGGCCGGGTCTCGTCGGGGAATCGCACGCAGTATTCGGCGAGCAGCTCCCGGGTCTGCGGCAGATACGCGACGACCGGCTTGTGCGGGTAGACGAGGTAGGCGTACGGCGCGCCGCCGGCCGCGCGCAGGTCGCCCGGCCCGTTGCTCAGCCCGCCCCAGACGCGCAGGAAGCCGAGGTCGCGGTACATGTCCCACTCCTCGTCGTTGACGCACGACCGCAGCAGTGCGCGGGCGCGCTGCTCAGCGCGGCGCTCGCGCCCGGGGTCGTAGCCCTCCATCTCCCCTGCGTGCGGCCGCGCGTTGCGCGCGCGACGACGCTGGTTCCAGGTGTGCAGCGCCGGGATCGCGACCTCCGAGAGGAGGACGACGATGACGATCACCGTGGCGCACAGGGCGAGCAGCACGACTCAGCCTCCGGAGGCCCGCGGGAAGAAGATCACGCGGTCGGCGTCTGCCGGGATGTCGCGGTAGTCGCGGACCATCTCCGCCTGCCGGCGGCCACCGGCACCCTCACGGGGGACCGCCGCCCACATCCCCGCGTCGAGCTGCTCGCGAAACGCCCGGATCAGCAGCTCCTCGTCCTCGCGCACCTCCGGGTCACCCTCAGCGAGGACGATCTCGCCATGACCCGGCTTCATGCGAAGGAACTTCATGACGGACGAGTATGACAAAGCAGGGCGGCCCGTTCCGCGCTCCCGGCGCGCGGGCAGCCGTCCGGCCGCCGTCATCCACGTCGCGCGAGTCCCAGGACGTCGACGGGGCCGGCACCGGCGCCGAGACCGCGCAGGCCGTCACGCACCGCCTCGCCGGTGACGCGGCGCGCGATCCGCGCGGCCTCCGGGACCGCGTGGCCGAGCGCGAGCTGCGCCGCGAGCGTCGACGCGTGCGTGCACCCCGAGCCGTGCGCGGCCCCGTCGGGGTACCGCTCACCCGGGAGCAAGGTCACGTCGGTGCCGTCGAACAGGAGGTCCGTGGCCTCATCGCGATGGCCGCCGGTGATGAGCGTCCAGCGCGGGCCGAGCGCATGCACCGCGCGCGCGAGGTCCTCCCCGTCGAGGGTGTCGTCGCCCGCCAGCGCCCGGGCCTCGGGCAGGTTGGGCGTCACCACCGTCGCCCGCGGCAGGATCTCGCCGACGAGCGCCTGCATCGCGGCGGACTCCAGCAGCCGGGCGCCGGACTCGGCCACCATGACCGGGTCGTGCACCACAGGCACGCCGTCGGGCAGCCCGTCCAGTGCCGCGGCGACCGCGTGGACCGTCGCGGCGTCCCCGAGCATGCCGATCTTGACGGCGTCGACCCCGAGATCCTCCGCGACCGCCGCGACCTGGGCAGCGATGATGTCCGGCGCCACGGGCGCGATCGCCCGCACCCCCACGGTGTTCTGCGCGGTGATGGCGGTGATGGCGGTCGTGCCATGGACCCCCGCAGCAGCAAAGGCCTTCAGATCCGCCTGGATTCCGGCGCCCCCGCCGGAGTCGGACCCGGCGATCGAGAGGACGACGGGAATCGGGCGCTCGGTGGTCACGGCCGCGATCATAGGAGCGGGGCCCCGTTCGCGACGGCGCGCAGATACCGGCCGGCCGGATCGCGGCGCACGAGGCCCAGCAGCTCGAGCCGCGTGAGCGCCGTCAGGGCGGTCGCCCCTGAGTGGCCTCGCGCCGCGGCGACCTCCCCGGCGGTCGTGCAGCCCGCCTCGACGGCGTCGAGCGCCGACGCGAGCTCGGGCTCGAGCGTGAGCTGCGGCGCGGGCCGCGGGCCGGGCTGATAGCCCGGCAGCATCACGTCGAGCACGTCACGCGCGTCGCGGATGACGTAGGCGCCGTCGTGGAGCAGCGCGTTGGCCCCGTGGGAGAGCGCGCGCGTCACCGGACCGGGCACCGCGCCGACGGGGCGCCCGAGCTGCATCGCGAGATCGGCGGTGATCAGCGACCCCGAGCGTCCGCGGGCCTGCACGACCACGGTCATCTGCGACAGGGCCGCGATGATGCGGTTGCGTGCCGGGAACGACCACTTGCGCGGTCGGACACCGGGCGGCATCTCGCTCAGCGCGCACCCCACCTCCAGGATCCGCGCGTACAGGCCGCGCGCTGACGGCGGGTAGATGACATCCGCACCCCCGGCCAGCACCGCGATCGTCGGCCCACCCGGCCGCAGTGGGCGCGCATGTGGGGCGGCGACGGCGCCCCGGTGGGCGGCGCTGTCGATGCCCAGCGCCAATCCGCTGACGACGCACACGCCGGCAGCGGCGAGGTCGTGGCCGAGCGCGTGGGCCACCTCTTCGCCCTCACCCGCGCACCGGCGCGCGCCGACGATGCCCACGGCGGGGACAGCCCCCTCGTCGACGCCCAGCACCGCGAGTGTCTCCTGCCGTCCCGCGACGAACAGGGCGGCCGGCGGGTCCGACAGATCGCCGAGGGGTTCGGGATAGCTTGGATGATGAGGACAGCAGGACGTCAGCCCCGCCGCCGTGACCGCGTCCCGCGCCCTCCGAGCGTCGAACCGTGCGTGGCGATCCCTGATCGTGGCGCGGTCGCTCCCGCCGAACGCGGCGATGAGGTCCGGCGACGCCAGCGCCAGTGCCTCCGTGCGTCGCGGGCCCCGCTCGATGTGTCCGGCAAGGTCGCCGAGCAGCCAGGCGCGGCGCAGGCAGTCGTCGCAGGCGCTCACGCCGCCACCGAAGCCGTGTCGTCCTGGTGCTGGCGCAGCCCGAGCGCTTCGAGGACGTGGTCGATGGTGATCCTCTCGGCCTGCTCGAGATCGGCGATGGTGCACGCGACGCGCAACGCCCGCGCGTGGCCGCGGGCGCTCAGCCTCCCGCGCTCGTAGACCTCGCGCAGCAGTGCCGCCGCCCCCGGCCGCAGGAGGCGGGCGAGCTCCGACGCGGCCGCCCCGGCGTTCAGCGTCCCGCGCAGCTCGCGCTGCCTGGTCCGCGCCGCGTCGACGCGGGCGCGCACCGTCGCGGAGTCCGTCACGCCCGGAGCCGCGAGCTCCGCGGCCGACGGGCGGTGCACCGCCACCAGCAGATCGAGCCGATCGAGCAGGGGTCCGCTGAGGCGGCGCTGGTGCCGCGTGAGATCGGCGGCGGTGCATCGGCATGCGGCACCGCCCTCGCCGCACGGGCACGGATTCGTGGCGGCGGCGAGCATCACGCGTGTGGGGAAGCGTGCGGCGGTCTGGCCGCGCACGATGGTGACGTGACCGTCCTCGAGAGGTTGGCGCAGGGCCTCGAGCGCCGGACGCGAGAACTCCGAGAGCTCATCGAGGAACAGCACGCCACGATGCGCCAGCGTCGCCTCTCCCGGCGTCGGCCCGGTCCCCCCGCCCACGAGCCCCGACGCGGAGATCGTGTGATGAGGTGCGCGGAACGGCGGCGCCTCGATCAACCCCGCCCCCACGCGCAGGCCTGCGATCGACTGGATCCGCGTGACTTCCAGCGCCTCCGCCGGGCCCAGGGGCGGCAAGATCGTCGGCAGACGGCGGGCGAGCATGGTCTTCCCGGTGCCCGGCGGCCCCGAGAGCAGGACGTTGTGGCCTCCCGCGGCGGCGATCTCCAGTGCACGGATCCCACCACGGTGGCCGCGCACATCGGAGAGGTCGATCGCGATCTCAGGACGATGCCGCGTCGCTGCGGCGCGCGGGGCAGGGCACTGGGCCGGCGCGCCCCGCAGCAGTGCGGCGACATCCGCGAGGGTCCGCGCGGCCGCCACCTCCAGGCCCTGCACCAGCGCCGCTTCGGGGGCGCACTCCCAGGGGACCACGATGCCCGAGAGGCCTGCTGCCCGCGCACCCTCCGCCGCCGCGAGCGCGCCGCCGCACGGCCGCAGCTCCCCGCCGAGTGACAGCTCCCCGAAGACGGCCCAGGCCGGGAGCCTGTCGGCCGGGATCTGCCCGCTCGCCGCGAGGATGCCGCAGGCGGTGGCGAGATCGAACCCTGGCCCCTGTTTGCGGAGCTGGGCGGGCGCGAGGTTGACGGTGATGCGCCGTTGCGGGAACTGAAAGCCGGAGTTCAGGAGCGCGCTGTGTACGCGCTCGCGGGATTCGCGCACGGCCGCATCGGCCCGCCCGACGATGGTGAGCGCGGGGAGCCCGGTGCGCAGGTCGACCTCGACGGTGACCCGGCGCGGCCGCAGCCCGTCGAGGGCGAAGCATGTGACACGAGAGAGCATGCGGCGGACCGTAGGCGCGACCACGTCACGGAACTGTGGCGTGCGGTGCCGATCCTGCGCAGACATCCCGCGGTCCGCCGGACCCGCGCAAACCGTGCGCGCAATCGTTGCGCCGCTGCGCACCCACGGAGCAGATCGGTCCATACGTTGCCGGCATGGCCACCACCGAGGACCCGCGCCGCACGCTCGGCCGCGCCGGCGAGCAGTACGCGCTCGACCATCTCGCCCGCCGCGGCTTCGACGTCGTGGCGCGGAACTTCCGCACCCGGCACGGCGAGATCGACCTGATCGTCTGCGACGGCCGGGCGCTCGTGTTCGTCGAGGTCAAGGCCAGACGCGCGTCGGCCCGGGCCGGCACGCCGCTCGACGCGCTCTCGCCGGCCAAGCAGGCGCAGGTGCGGCGGATGGCCCGCGCGTGGCTGGCCGAGACTCCCGATCGGCCCCGGGTGGCCGAACTGCGCTTCGACGCCGTCGGGGTGACCGTCGACGGCGCCGGCCGGCTGCTGGCCCTCGACCATCTCGAGGGCTGCTTCTGATGCCGGGTGCCCTACCCGAGGGCGAGCTGCTGGTACGCCGTGCTCTGAAACGACATCCGGTGCAGCGGCGACACGCCCTGGCGCTTGATCGCCTCACGGTGCTCAGGGGTGGAGTACCCGACGTGCCGCGCGAACTCCCAGCCGGGGTGGCGGGCGTCGGCGCGCTCCATGAAGCGGTCACGCGTGACCTTGGCCACGATCGACGCGGCCGCGATCGCCGCGCTCTTCGCGTCGCCCTCCACGATGGCCCGCCGTGCGTGGCCGTCGATCTCGCCGACGGCGAAGCCGTCGGACAGGCAGATCGTTCCGGGCACCGCCACGCGACGCAGTGCGGTGCGCAGCGCCTCGAGGTTCGTCTTGTGCAGCCCGCGGGTGTCGATCCCGGGGGCGCAGCGCGTGACGACCGCCACGCGAGCGGCCACGCGCAGCACGACCGGCAGCAGGGCGGCCCGCGCTTCGGCGTCGTGCTGCTTGGAGTCGTTCAGCCGGCTGAGCGCGCGGACGTCCGCGACCGTGATCCGGTCCAGATCGAACAGCACGGCGCCCGCGACGAGCGGACCGGCGAGGCAGCCGCGGCCGGCCTCGTCGGCCCCGGCGACGTAGCGGTGGCCGAGCGCGCGGTCGTGCGCGAAGAGCCGGCTCCCGGAAGAGCGCCGCCGAGACGCCACCTCAGAGGAGGCCGATTTTCCGGGGCGGCCAGTAGGTCGCGAAGGCGTTGCCGATGATCCACTCATCAGGGACGGGACCCCAGAAGCGACTGTCATCAGACGCTCCGCGGTTGTCGCCCATCATGAAGTAGTGCCCGGCGGGAACGCGGATCGGCGTCGGGAAGTTGCACGACGGATCCTGCGGATCCGGGCACGGACGGATGAAGTCCTCTTCCTGGCGCTTGCCGTTCAGCACGACCGTGCCGGCGACGACGGCGACCGTGTCACCCGGCCCGGCGACGATCCGCTTGATGAAGTTCACGTCGGAGCGGTCGGGGGTCGGCCGGGGGCAGACCTGCCCTTCGCGTTGCTCCGCGCCACACTCGTTCGTCTCAGAGCCCAGCGGCGGGTGGAACACCGTGACGTCGCCGACCGACGGGTCGGAGAACCGCGTCCCGATGCGGTTGACGAGGACGCGCTGCCCGATCTCGAGCGTCGGCACCATCGACTCCGACGGGATGCGGTACGGCTTGACGAGGAACGCCTGGATCCCGAGCGCGAGACCCAGGGCGACCGCGACGATGACGACCAGCTCGACGAGCGAGTTGCCCGTCGACTTGGCCTTCGCGCTCACGACTTGTCGGTGTCGGAGGCCGCGTCGCCGTCTTCGGCGGCGGGCTCCTCGGCAGCCGGCGCTTCGGCCTCGGCGACCGGAGCCTCCTCGGCGGGCGCTTCGGCCTCGACCGTGGCCTCAGGCGCCTCGGCCTCAGCCGCCTCGGCGACGGTCTCGACCTCGACGGCCTCGGCAGCCGCAGCCTGCGCCGCCGCGGCTTCCGC
>SYBY01000330.1 GCA_005788585.1 Actinomycetota bacterium
AATGGCAGAGGCCGGCCGCCCGCACCCGGCTGAGCAGCTCGTCCGGACCCGGCGGATCGAGCTCCAGCTCGCGGATCTCCAGCGGGCGGCTGTCCGCGTACGGCGCGGGCGCACCCATGGAGCGCAGGACGGCGGAGCGGATCCTCATGCCGTGATGGTGGCAAGCGCGGTGCGCACGCCGTCGGGGATGGGGACCGGGCGGCGCGTCTCGCGGTCGACGAAGACGTGGACGAACCAGCCCGTCGCCGCGGGCGTCTGCAGGTCATCGTCGCGGTAGAGGCCGATCTCGTAGCGCACGCTGGAGTTCCCGAGCTTGCTCACCCGCAGGCCGGCCTGGACGGTCTCCGGGAAGCTCACCGCCGCGGCGTAGCTGCAATGCGATTCGGCGCACAGCCCGATCGCCGGACCGCCGTGGATGTCCAGTCCGCCCTCACGGATGAGGAACGCGTTGATCACCGTGTCGAAGAAGGCGTAGTACTCAACGTTGTTGACGTGACCGGACACGTCGTTGTCGTACCAGCGCGTCGGGATCGCGAGCTGGTGGCCGTACTCCTCGCGCAGCCCCATGGAGACGGCAGCGTACCCATCCCGCTTGTGCTGCGGCGCGTTCCTGCCGAGGATGAGCATCGGCCGCGTCGAGTCGGCGGCGATCGACGTCGCGTGGGTCGAGTGGCGCGACCAGCCGCTGCGAGGACCCTGTGGGTCGATCGTCGGCGTCCGGGGTACGGACCAGGACACCACGGCCCGCAAGCGCGGCGGAATTGGCAGCCGTCCAGGCGATCTGATCCACGGTGGTTCAGGTGCGTCGGACGCGTGCCGATGGACATGGACTGATGCCCCTCGATTCCTCAGACCCGCTCGACGACGTCGCGCGCTTCTGGGCGCTCGCGCGCGAGCTGTTCTGCGTCCTCAGCCAGGGAGGCGAGTTCATCCGGGTCAACCCGGCGTGGACGCGCGTCCTCGGCTGGCGCGAGGACGAGCTGCTCGGGCGGCGCGCGTTCGAGTTCGTCCACCCGGACGACCTCGCGTCGACCCGGCACGTCTCGGTGGCCGAGGGCGCGGAGGGACAGGAGCTCGAGGAGTTCCAGAACCGGTATCGCCACAAGGACGGCAGCGTCAGGTGGCTCAGCTGGAGCGGCTACAAGCATGGCGACCAGTGGTTCGGGATGGCCCGCGACATCACGGCCTCGCGCACCTGGCACGATGCGATGCAGCGCAGCGAGCGCCGCTCGCGCGCGGTGCTGGAGGCCCTCGGCGAAGGGCTCGTCATCATCGACACCAGCGGCCAGGTCATCGAGGTCAACCAGCGGTTCGCCGACATGGTCGGCTCGTCCGCGGGCGAGCTGATCGGCGCACGGCCGCCGTATCCCTGGTGGCCGCCGGAGCAGCGCAGCGAGATCCGGCAGGCCCTGGAGCACTCGGTCCCGGGTGAGCGGCGGACGCGCGAACTCACCTTCCAGCGCAGCGACGGGCGCCGCTTTCCCGTGATCATCGATGAGGCCGACCTGGAGGTCCGCGGCGGCCAGACCGCCGTCCTCTCCGTGGTGCGCGACGTCAGCGAACTCGTGGGCACCCGCGACCGGCTTGCCGAGGCCCACCGCGTCGCTGACCTCAACTCGTGGGAGTGGTACCCCGACCGCGACTGCGTCACGGTCTTCGAGGACCCGCTGAGCAGCGCCCCGCAGGCGACGCGGGAGCTGACCAGCGAGGGCAGCCTCGCCGCCGTCGCCGAGCCCTTCCGCACCGAGCTGCGGCGCCTGCGCGACGAGACCGTCGCGGGGTTGCGCACGTCGTTCGCTCTGGACGTGGTGACCGCCGAACCGGCCCCGGGCCGGTGGATCGAGATCCGCGGCGAGCAGATCTGCGACCCGTCCGGCACGGCGATCGGGGTCCGCGGCACCGCGCAGGACATCACCGCCCGCCGGCATGCCGAGTTCGAGACCCGGCTGCAGAGCGACATCATCGACGCGATCGATGTCGCCGTCATCATCCGCGGCCCGGGCGACCACGTGGTGCATGCCAACGCCGCCGCGGAGCGCATGTTCGGGCGAACCCGCGACGAGCTCGCCCAGATCCCGCCGCAGGACGAACGGCTGCTGGTCCCGGGCCAGGCCGCCGCAACCGAGCTCGCAGCAGCGCTGGAGACCACCGGATCCTGGGAAGGCGAGCTGGACGTGCGCCACGCAGACGGATCGGTCTTCCGGGTGCACACCCGCCTGAAGATGGTGGCCGACGAGACGGGGCGCACGGTCTATCGCGCCGCGATCCTGACCACCGTTCCGTCGTAGACTGGCAGGCCGCCATGGTCTCCCCGCCAGGCCCAGAATCCGGACGGTCGCCGGCGACCCCGGACATCGATGAGGACGCGGACGTCCGCATGTTCTGGGAGCGGGCGACGGAGCTGTTCTGCGTCACCGACGAGGCCGGGCGGTTCATCCGCGTCAACCCCGCCTGGACCCGCGTCCTGGGCTGGCGCGAGGACGAGCTCGTCGGCCGGCTCGCGACGGAGTTCATCCACCCCGACGACCTGCCGCGCACACGTTCGCCGATCCTCGAGCGGTCGATGGACGGCCAACGGCTGCAGGAGATGCAGAACCGCTACCGCCACAAGGACGGCAGCGTCCGGTGGCTGCGCTGGAACGGCTACGAGCGCGACGGCCGCTGGTACGGCATTGCGCGCGACGTCACCGCGACGCACACCTCCCACGACGCGCTGCGGGCCTCAGAGCAGCGCTCGCGCGCCGTGCTCGGCGCGCTGCAGGAGGGCCTCATCGTCGTCGACGGCAACCTGCGGATCCGCGAGGCGAACGACCGGTTCGCGGAGATGGTCGGCCTGCCCGCCGACGAGATCGTCGGCCTGACGCCGCCGTACCCGTGGTGGCCGACTGATGACCCGACGGAACAGGCGGCGGCGCTGCGCGCGGGCATGGAGGACCTGCCGACGACCGCCGAGGTCGAATTCCGCCATAGCTCCGGACGGCGGTTCCCGGTGCTCGTCGACTCGGTGGAGCTGCCCGAGCGTGGGCGCGACAGCGCACTGCTCTCCGTCCTGCGCGACATCACCCCGCTCGTGGCGGCACGCGACCGGCTCGTTCACGCGCACACGGTGGCGGGTCTGAGCAGCTGGGAATGGCATGCCGCCACCGACATGGTCAGCGTGTACGCCACCGCGTTCGGCTCTCAGCCCGAGGGCTACGAGGTCGACGGCGACACCAGCATGGCCGCCGTCATCCCCGAGCACCAGGAGGCGCTCCGGCGCGCGCGGCTGGACGTCCTCGCGGGTCGTACCGAGAGCTTCGCGCTCGATGTGCGAATCGACGACGAGCGCGACGTGGACTGGGTCGAGCTGCGCGGCCGCGCCCTGCGCGACGAAGACGGCACCGTCGTCGGGATCCGCGGCAGCGCTCAGGACATCACCGAGCGCAAGCGCGCGGAGGCGCAGGCCCAGCGCGAGGCATCGCTCCTCGACGCGCTCGCGCACGGGGTGGTCGCGGTCGACGCAGATCTGCACATCACGTATGTCAATACGCCTGCCGCGAGGCTGCTGGGCGTGCCCCGCGAGGACGCGATCGGGCGGCCTATCACCGAGCTGGTTCCGGATGGAGACGCCCGTCTACGCAGGCCAGGCGGGGATCCGGAGACCCGTCTCGTCGAGCTGGACCTCGACGGGCCGCCGCCCGGCCGGCTCTCGGTCGTCATCTCCCCAGCCTGATCACATTCTGACCAAGGGCATTTGCACATTGCGGTAACGCCCCGGTAGCGTGCGCATCTTCCTCCGCAGGAATGGTTCATCGCCCAAGGGAGAGGGAAGATGTCGATGGTTCCGCGTGCCGGCCTCCGGGTCGCCACGCTCATGCTCGCCGCGCTGGTGTGCGGGCTGCTGTTCACCGCGCCGAGCGCGTCCGCCGCCTCGGTTGCCAGCAAGTGGAATCAGGCGCTGCGCCAGGCCGCGCAGAACTTCCAGAAGCAGGTCAACGCCGCGAAGGCGCCGGCACCAGCGCCCCCTCCGGCTCCGGCACCGGCTCCGACCCCGGCCCCCGCACCGGCACCGGCACCGGCACCGGCGCCTGCCCCGCCACCGGCGTCCGCGACCCCACTCAGCGACGCGGCGCCCGGCGACACCGTCGCGCTCGCGCCGGGCACCACGCTCGTCGTCGGCGAGATCGCCCGCGCGGGCAGCACCACCACCCTCACCGACGCCACGCTGCAGATCGGCGACGTCGTCGTCGGCACCGGCGTCGACGGCACCGCGACCGGTGGTGATGTCGCACTCACCGACGGCTCCTTCACCGTCGCGCGGACGCTGACCGAGCAGCGCTTCGCCATCGCGCCCGGCGACCCGCTCGTCTACGACGTCGGCGCCAGCGGCGGCACCCAGGTCTCCGGCGAGCTCGTCTCCACGGGCGCCGACGCCTCACCGGCCGCGCTGCGCACCTTCGCCGCGACCGTCGGCGAACCCGACGTCGCCTCGGCCATCCCGCCCGCGCCGAAGGGCAAGAGCTTCCGCTTCGGCCTGCGGCTCAACGGCGACGGGTCGACCACGATCCGGGCGTTCCTCGGCGACGACGAGGTCATCTACGGCCGCATCCGGCTGAACGGCAGCTACCTCTTCGAGCTGAAGCTCCCCTTCGACGTGAAGGGCAGCCCGGTGCTCATCTCCGGGTCGATCAGCGGGTCGAACATCCTGCAGCCGATCCCCCTGTCGGGCATCAAGGGCGCGATCACCGGCGAGATCGAACTCGTCGACGGCGTCTTCCTCACCGGCGGCGAGATCGTCTGGGACCGTGACGGCTTCGCCCTCTCC
>SYBY01000331.1 GCA_005788585.1 Actinomycetota bacterium
GCCGTCGTGCCGCCGAGGTTCTTGAGGTACCAGCGCCACGACTCGCGGACGCCCCACGTCAGCGTCGACGCGGCCGTGACGGAGTGCGTCGGGACCAGCGCCGGAAGCGCGGGGCCAGCGCCCGCCGCCGGCAGCGGCCCCGGCTGGCTGAGGCAGGGCGCCGTGTACGCATTCGGCGCGGGGTCCGGGTCCGGAACGGGGGGCGGTACCGGCGCAGACGGTGTGGGCACGGGCGGCGTGGGGAGCGGTCCGGGTGCAGGGACGGTGACCGCCGGCGAGGGGGCCGGCCCGCCCGTGGCGCCCGTCGTCGGCGCAGTGCCCGTGCGGGTCAGGGTGCCCGAGATCACCCCGAGCGTCGTGCCCGCGCGGACGGAGCGGCGCAGCGCCGACCGCATCGTGCGCGACCCGGCGGCGGTGAGCTTCAGCGCGCCCCGGCGCAGCGTCAGCCGGGGCCCGCGCGGCGTGGCGCCGGTCCGGCTCTGCAGCATGGTGACCCGGCGTCCGCTGACCGTGCCCGAGAGGCTGGTCGTCCGCGGCGTGGTCGTCAGGCGCAGGCTGCGGAGCACGAGCGTCCGTGTCCCCGAACGCAGCGTCAGCGACCCGCCGAGCACCGCCTGCGACGTCGCGCCCAGTCGCGGGGTCGCGGATGTCCTCAGCGTGATCGCGCTGCGTGTCGCGGCAGCCGGCCGCCCCACGGTGAGCGTGGCGCCGCCGAATGTCGGCGTGGCCTTCCCCTTCGCCGGTGACGCGAGCGCGATGCGCACCTCGTTCTCACCGGCCGCATGCGCGGCGGGTGCCGCGACGGCGGCGACGCACCACGCGACCAGCGGCAGGGACAGCGACTTAGGGCACCCGAACATTGTCGAGTTAGGCTACCCGAAGACCGAAATCCGGGGTGTGTCCCTACCAGGGCAGCGGGCGCCCGTCGCGGAAGAACCCGCCGGTCGGCCCGCCGTCGGCGAGCGTCACGCCCCAGACGACACTCGCGGCGCCTTCCTCGATCGGCCGTCCGCCGGCCGCGCCCATGCCGCCTTCGCCCGAGTACGTCCACCCGGGACAGATGGCGTTGACGAGCACGCCCTCGCCGTGGAGCTCGTCGGCGAGCGTGATCGTGAAGGCGTTGAGTGCCGCCTTGCTCACGTGGTAGGCCGGGGTGCTGCCGCCCATCGTCGCGAGCGACCCCGCCTGGC
Organism: Actinomycetota bacterium; assembly: GCA_005788585.1. The sequence continues at coordinate 1,191 of SYBY01000331.1, forward strand.
TCGACACGTTCACGATCCGCCCGTGCGGCGACCGGCGCACCAGGGGCAGGAAGGCGAGCGTGACCTCCCACGCGCCGAACAGGTTGACGTCGAGTGCCTCCCGCACGAGTCCGAGGTCGGCGCTGTACGCGAAGGCGTCCCAGTCGTACGAGATCCCCGCGTTGTTGACGATCGCGTCGCACGCGCCCACCTCGGCCTCGACGCGCCGCGCGGCGGCGACGACGCTGTCGTGGTCGGCGACATCGAGCGTCAGCGGCCGGACGTCCCCGTCGAGCTCCGCGGCGGCCGCACGTCCCTTCATCGCGTCTCGTGCACCCAGCAGCACGGTCCACCCGGCTGCGGCCAGCTGCCGGCAGACCTCCCGCCCGATGCCGCGGTTCGCGCCCGTGACGAGCGCGACGCTCACTCCTGGACCAGCCTCGGCTTGCGCCGCAATCGCTCGCGCATGCGCGACCAGACGCCGGCCCGCCGCTCTCGGAAACGCGCACGCGGTGGCACGGTCGTGCGGACCAGCGCGACCCAGTCGTGGAGCGGCAGGTCGCCGCTGATCAGCCGGGCCAGGCCGCTGGTGACCGGCGCCTCGACCTGCGCGCGCTGTAGCGCCCGCGCCAGGAGCGGGACCGTCTCCAGCGACTCGACGGCCTGACCCACGCGCGCGGGGATCTCGGCGCCGGGCACGCCGTCGGCGAGCAGCTCACCCGCGCGGCGGTTGCGGCTGCCGGGGGCGAGCACGGTGGCGACGAGATCGCCGGTCCCCGCCAGACCGACCATGGATTCGGGCCGCGCGCCCAGGTCGGCGGCGAACCGCCAGACCTCGGCGAAGATGTGGCCGGCGGCGGCGCCCGCGGCGTTGAGGCCCTGCGCCTGCGTCGCGCCCGCAGCGAGCGCGGCCGCGTTCTTGGCCGCGCCCGACAGCTCCACGCCGATCGGGTCGTTCGACTCCTCGCACACCACGCCGGCACGGATGAACACCTGGGCGATCGCGTGGGCGAGGTCCTCGTTGGCCGAGGCGGCCACGAGCCCGGCGCCTGCGCTGACCATCTCCTGCGCGTGCGACGGGCCGCCGATGCACGCCACGCGCTGCTCGCCGAACTGCTCGCGCAGCACCAGGGTCGGTGGCGTCCCCTCCGGCCCGACGAGCCCCTTCGCCAGCGAGATCACCGGGGTCTTCGACCGCAGTCCGCGCTCGGGCAGCCCGGCGATGACCTCGCGCAGCCCGGCCGAGGGCACACCGAGGAAGACGTAGTCCGCGCGCCCGAGCCCGGCGTCGACGGATTCGATGCGCAGCGTGGAGGGGAGCTCCACGCCGGGGAGGTAGAGCGCGTTCTCCCGGGCTGCGAGCAGGAGCTCGGCCTGGTCGGCCGTCCGGGTCTGCAGCGTGGTGCGCAGGCCGCCGCGTGCGAGGAGCACCGCGACGGCGGTGCCGAACGAGCCCGCGCCGACGACGACGGCACGGCGGGAGAGCTGCGGTGGCAGCGTGAGTGGGCGGGTGGGCGCGGGCACGAGGCGCTAGAGGATCGCAGCGAGGGCCTCGCCCGCGCGCTCAAGGTCGGCCAGGGTGCCCGCCTGCATGATCTCCTGCAGGTCCAGGATGCGGGCATCGAACGGCTCCAGGGCGTTCTGGCCGACGACCGCATGACACGGAATCCCCGCCTGCCGGGCCCGGGTCGCGAGCTCTCCGGCGACCTTGCCCTGCAGCGACGTGCGGTCCAGGCGGCCCTCGCCGACGACGACCGCCCGAGCAGCGCGCATCCGCCGGTCGGTCTCCAGGGTGTTCAGCACGAACGCCGCCCCCGGTTCGAGCGCCGCGCCGTACGCGGCCCACAGCCCGCCCGAAAGCCCGCCCGCGGCGCCGGTCATCGGGACGCCGGCGGGGTCCTTCGCCAGCGAGCGGCCGAGTGCGCGCAACCGGGCCTCGAGCTCGCGCACGTCATCGGGAGACGCGCCCTTCTGCGGGCCGAACCGCGCCGGGGCCTCCTCCCAGGGCGTGCGCACGTCGCAGAGCACGACCAGCCGCGCGCCGCGCAGCCCGCCCGCGGCGTCGATGGCCTCGATCGCGCCGGCGCCGCCGTCGACGGTGGCCGATCCGCCGGCGGCGACCAGGACGACCGCGGCGCCCGCGTCGATCGCGGCCGTGATGAGCTCGCCCGTTCCGTGCGTCGTGGCCGCCAGCACGTCGCGCTCGTCCGGAGCGACGCGCGGAAGCCCACTGGCCTCCGCCACCTCGACGATCGCGGTCCCGCCGTCCTCGATCAGCGCGAACCCGGCAGCGATCTCACGGCCGAGCGGGTCGTGTGCCGTCGTGCCCGCGGTCTCTCCCCCGAGGGCGGTCAGCAGCACGGCGAGCGTCCCCTCGCCGCCGTCGGCCACGGGGCAGAGGTCCGCGGGAACACCCGCGCGTTCGAGGCCCCGGCCGATGGCCCCGGCGACCTGCGCGGCGGTCAGCGTCCCCTTGAACGCGTCGGGCGCGACGAGGACGGGACGGGAGTCAGGGCCGGGCACGCGGCCATCCTGACGGACGGCGAGCGCGGCTGCCCCCCAGTTCAGCCTGCGACGGCGGGCTCCCGCGCGGTGCGGCCAGGCGTCATCGGCGGCGCGGCGCCGGCGAGGTCCATGATCCGGTCGGCGGTCTGCAGCTCGATCCGCACCATGCGGGCGTCGCTGGGCAGCAGGCCCGCCCGTCGTGCGCCCACACGCAGGCGCACGAGCGCGCGCAGGAGGGGGACGACCGCCCGCGCGCGGGTGTCCTCAATGCGCAGCAGGTCCGCGCGCTCCGGGCCCATCCAGTGCCGCGCGACGGCGGCGAACGTGTGGCCGACGAGCGACGTCACCGGCCGTCGCAGCGGCCCGGGCGCGAAGCGCGGCGGGACGAGCGCGTGGAAGAACAGCGCGTGGACGAGGCGGTCGGCGCCCTCGATGCGCACGTCCTCGACCGCGGCGGCGGCATCGGCGATCTGGACCGCTTCGTCGTAGGTCGTGGGCAGGTACTCGTGCGGCACGCCCATGAGGTGGCTGATCCACGCCCACTGGTGCGTCATCGCTTCGAGCTCGTCGTCGGTGTAGTCGATGCCGAGGTCGCGCAGGCCGGCGACGGGGTAGGTGAAGAACC
>SYBY01000038.1 GCA_005788585.1 Actinomycetota bacterium
CGGTAGTCTCGCGCGCATGCGCTTCGGTCTGCTGTACGAGCACCAGTTGCCCAAGCCGTGGGCGCCTGACGACGAGCACCGGCTCTTCCAGGACGCGCTCGCGCAGGTCGAGCTGGCCGACCGCCTCGGGTTCGACTACGTGTGGGCCGTCGAGCACCACTTCCTCGAGGAGTACTCGCACTCGTCAGCGTCCGACGTCGTCCTCGCGGCATGCTCGCAGCGCACGCAGAACATCCGGCTCGGCTTCGGCATCCTGCCGCTGCCGCCCGGATACCAGCATCCCGCGCGGGTGGCCGAGACCGTCGCGACGCTCGACCTCGTCAGTGACGGACGCACCGAGTTCGGCACGGGGGAGACTTCGTCGGGCGCCGAGCTCGAGGGCTTCGGCGTCGACCGGGCGACCAAGCGCGCGCAGTGGGCGGAGGCGCTGGACGTCGTCACGCGCATGTTCGTCGAGGAGCCGTTCGCCGGCGTCGACGGCCGGTACATCTCGATGCCGCCGCGCAACGTGGTCCCCAAGCCGCTGCAGAAGCCGCACCCGCCCCTGTGGGTCGCGTGCTCGCGCCGCGACACGATCCTGCTGGCCGCCGAGACCGGCATCGGCGCGCTGAGCTTCTCCTTCGCAGAGCCCGAGGAGGCGGCGGAGTGGGTGCGCGAGTACGAGGAGATCATCAGCGGCGAGCGCTGTCTGCCGATCGGCTTCGACGTCAACGCGCAGATCGCCACCGCGCTGCCGATGATGGTCGCCCACGACGAGGCCGACGCCATCGAGCGCGGCGTCGACGGTGCGCACTTCTTCGGCTACGCGCTCGCGCACTACTACTACTTCGCCGACCACCAGCCCGGGGTCACCTCGATCGCCGACGACTTCGAGGGGACGCGCCACGAGGTCGGGTTCGCGCGGGACGTCGTCGTACCCGAGGGTGAGCCGCTCGGGGTGAAGGTGATCTCGGACGGTCCGGAGTCGATCCGCGGTGCGATCGGCACACCCGAGCAGGTCCGCGAGCTGTGCCGGCGCTACGAGGACGCGGGCGTCGACCAGATGATCTTCCTGGTGCAGACGGGCCGCACGAAGCACGAGCACGTCTGCGAGGCGCTCGAGCTGTTCGCCGCCGAGGTCATGCCGGAGTTCCACGAGCGCGCACCCGTCCACGAGGCGGCGAAGCGCGAGCGGCTCGCCGGGGCCGTCGCTGCCGCGCTCGAGCGCCGCGAGCCGCCGCAGGCCGCGCCGGCCGACGCGACGATCTCCCCGATGGCGAGCGGCCCGCCACCCGGCGTGGTCGGAGGTGGTGCACCGCCCGCGCCCGAGCCGCACGTCGCGCCGCCCACGAACGGCACGCCGCAGCGGACGGGCGCCCAGGCGTTCTTCGACACCACGCGGGCGCGCGCCCAGAAACGCGGCGAGGCGGCGTTCGGGGCGTTCGTCCGCCGCTCGGACGATCGGCGCCTGGAGCGCACCGTCGGCGCCGACCCGGTGCTCGCGGTCATCTTCAACACCATGGCGCGCCGCTTCGACGCCGGGGCGGCCAACGGCTTCACCGGGCAGATCCAGTGGTCGATGCGCGGCGAGCGCGGCACGAAGTCCTGGACGATCGACATCGACGGCCGGCGCGCGCGGGTGCGGCCGGGCGACGCGCGCGAGCCGAAGCTCGTGCTCACCCTGTCGACGGCGGACTTCGCGCGGGTCATCGCCGAGGAGCTCCACCCCGCCAAGGCGCTCATCACGGGTCGGCTGCAGGTGCGCGGCGACCTGGCCGTGGCGGCGAAGCTCGGTCCGATGTTCGGCCAGGAAAGTGCGCTCTGAGCTGCTCGCGTTCGCGGGCGTCGCGGCGCTGCTGACGATCTCGCCCGGGGCGGACATGGCCCTCGTCGGGCGCCGGGCGCTGGGCTCCGGTCCGCTGCGCGACGCGTGGCTCGCGGCGGTGGGGATCGCGTGCGGGCTGATGGTGTGGGCGGCGCTGTCGGCGGTCGGGGTGGCCGCGGTCCTGGCGACCTCGGCGACCGCGTTCACCGCGCTGAAGGTGGCCGGTGGCCTGTATCTCGTGCTGCTCGGCCTGCTCGCGTTCCGCGACGCGCGGCGGTCGCTGCGCGGCGCTTGCGCGGAAGCGCCCGCCGAGCCGGTCGCGCCACGCTCGGCCGCGGTCGCCTTCCGCGAGGGCCTGCTGACGAACCTGCTGAACCCGAAGATCGCCGTCTTCTACACGGCGGTGCTGCCCCAGTTCGTGGCGGCGGGCGACCCGGTACTGGCGGTGTCGCTGCTGCTGGCGTCGATCCACGCGGTGTTCGGCGTGGTCTGGTTGTGCGGCTACGCGTGGGTGCTGCACCGCAGCCGCGCGGCGTTCGGGCCGGGGGCGCGGGCGGCGCTGCAAGCGGTCACGGGTGTCGTGCTGGTCGGGTTGGGCGGGCGCGTGGCCGCGGGCTGAGCGGGCGGTGCACGCGGGCGTTCGCCGGTGGCGGGAGGAGCGTCCCTATGCGAACATGTGTTCGTGTCGCTCGGGGCCCACATCATCCACGCCGATCTCGACGCGTTCTTCGCCTCGGTCGAGCAGCGCGACGACCCGTCGCTGCGCGGCAAGCCGGTCATCGTCGGCCCCGGCGTCGTCATGGCCGCGAGCTACGAGGCGCGCGCGTACGGGATCCGCTCGGCGATGGGCGGGGCGAAGGCGCGGCGGCTGTGCCCGCACGCGATCGTCGTCCCGCCGCGGTTCGAGGCCTACGTGCAGGCCAGCCGCGACGTGTTCGCGATCTTCGAGGACACGTCCCCGGTGGTGGAGAAGCTCTCGATCGACGAAGCGTTCCTCGACGTCCGCGGCCTGGAGCACATCAAGGGCACGCCGGTCGACATCGCCCGGCGGCTGCGGCGCGAGGTCCGCGAGCAGGTCGGCCTGCCGCTGAGCACCGGGGTCGCGACGACGAAGCACCTCGCGAAGGTGCTCAGCGCGGCGGCGAAGCCCGACGGCCTGCTGATGGTCGCTCCGGGCGACGAGCGCGAATACCTGCGCCCGCTGCCGGTCGAGAAGCTGTGGGGCGTCGGCCCGGCGACGGCCGAGCGGCTGCACCGTCACGACCTGCGGACGGTGGGGGAGGTCGCGCTGCTCTCCGAGGACGACCTCGTCGCGATCGTCGGCCGCGCGGCGGGGCGGCGGCTGCACGCGCTGGCGCACAACCGGGATCTGCGGCGGGTGCGGACGGGCTCGCGCCGGCGGTCGTTCGGCTCGCAGAGCGCGATGGGGCGCGGCCCGCACCGGCCCGAGAAGCTCGATGCGATCACGGTCTCGCTCGCCGACCGGGTCACCCGGCGGATGCGCGCGAAGGGCGCCACCGGCCGGACGGTGGTGCTGCGGCTGCGCTTCGACGACTACACCCGCGCGACCCGCTCGCGGACGCTGCCGCGCGCGACGGCGTCGAGCACCGAGGTCCTGGCCGCGCTGCGGGCGCTGCTCGACGCCGAACGCGAGACCATCGACGAGCGCGGCATCACGCTGCTCGGCATCACCATCACGAATCTCGCGCGCGAAGACGGGCAGCTGGAGCTGCCGCTCGACGAACCGTCCCGGGTCGCGATCGACTCGGCGGTCGATCGGGTGCGCGATCGCTTCGGCACGAAGGCGATGCAGCGCGGCGTGCTCGTCCGGGCGGGCGACCGCATGGCGCCGTGGCTCATCCCGGGGCTCGAGGGGGTGGAGCCGGAATGATCGTGTGCGTCGCCCTGGCGCGGTTCGAGCTCGTCGTCGCGGCGGGTACCCGGCGCGACCTGCTCACCGGCCCGGTGGCGGTGGCGCCGGAGCTCGGTCGTGCGCAGCTCATCGGCGAGGTCTCTCCGGCGGCCGAGGCAGCGGGGGTGCAGCCGGGGCTGCGGCTGGGAGAGGCGCTGGCCCGCTGCCCGCGGCTCGTGTTGCTGCCGCCGGATCCGGCGGGTGTCGCCGATGCGTGGGAGCGGGTGCTCGTCCGGCTGGAGAGCCTCGGCGCCCAGGTCGAATCGCTGCGCCCCGGCCTGGCGTGCTTCGACGCGCGCGGGCTGCGGCGGTTGCACGGCGGGCACGTCGACGGGGTGGTCACGGCGGTGCGCGAGGCGCTGCGCCGCCCGGTGCGGGTCGGTCTCGGCCCGGTGCGCTTCTGCGCGGTGGCGGCGGCGTCGCAGGCGCGGGCGCGGCGAGCGGCGGAGGTGCGCGGTGCGGAGGATCTCGCATCGCTGCCGGTCGAGTTGCTGCGGACACAGGGCGACCTCGCTGTGCTGGTCGACCCGCTGCGGCGGCTGGGGATCGACACGCTTGGCCGGCTCGGCGCGATGCCCCGCGCGGCGGTGGGCGAGCGTTTCGGTGCTCCCGGCCTGCGCGCGCACGGACACGGCAAACTCGTGGTCGCTGGTGACCAGCAGCACCGCGACCACCGCGAG
>SYBY01000332.1 GCA_005788585.1 Actinomycetota bacterium
ACCTTCGCGTCGTCCCACGGGATGAGCTGGCCGTTCATCCAGATGAGATCCGCTTGCTGCACGTTCGCTCCTCGGCGTTCTACAGGTGGGAAAGGACCGCCTGGGTGGCCTCGGCGGTGCCCGCCGTCCCCCCCAGGTCGCGCGTGCGCAGCCCCTCGGCCAGCGCGGCGTCGACTGCCGATTCTAGGGACGCCGCCTCCGCCTCGCGACCCAGGCCGTGGCGCAGCAGCATCGCGGCGGAGAGAAACATCGCCAGCGGGTTGGCGATCCCCTGACCGGCGATGTCCGGCACCGAGCCGTGGACGGGCTCGAACAGGCCCGGATCGCCTGCGGCGCCGAGCGACGCGCTGGGCAGCATGCCGATCGAGCCCGTGAGCCTCGCCGCCTCGTCGCTGAGGATGTCGCCGAAGAGGGTCTCGGTGACGAGGACGGCGACGCTCGACGGGCGGACGATGAGCTGCATCGCGCAGTTGTCGACGAGAACGTCCTCGAGCTCGACGTCGCTGTAGTCGGCGGCGTGGACCTCGTGGACAACCTGGCGCCACTGGCGCGAGGTCTCCAGGACGTTGGCCTTGTCGACCGACGTGACGCGGTTCGAGCGGCCGCGGGCGGCCTCGAACGCCGTGCGCGCGATCCGTTCGACCTCGGCGGTCGTGTAGTGGCAGAGGTCCGACGCGTCGGTGGCCGTGCGCGTCTTCTCGCCGAAGTAGATGCCGCCGGTCAGCTCGCGGACCACGAGGAGATCGGTGCCGTCGATGATCTCGCGCTTCAGCGCGCTGGCGTCATACAGCGCGGGCAGCGGGCGAACCGGTCGGAGGTTCGCGTAGAGACCGAGGGCCTTGCGGATGCCGAGCAGCCCCTGCTCGGGGCGCGGCGCGTTCGGGTCGGTCGTGTCCCACTTGGGGCCGCCGACGGCGGCGAGCAGGACGGCGTCGGCGCTCTTGCAGGCCGCTTCGACCTCGTCGGTCAGCGCCGTGCCGTGCGCGTCGATCGACGCGCCGCCGAAGACGTGCTCTTCGAAGGTGACGTCGCCGATGAGGCGCTCGATGATGTCGACGGTCGGCGCGAGGATCTCGGGGCCGATGCCGTCGCCGGGAAGGGTGACGATCTTGGGTGCCATGGCGGCGGTCAACCCTAGCCGGACCTGCGCACGCGGCAGCACGCGGGCGCTATACACGACGGACGATGCCCAAGGAGAGTGCCGCGGTGACGGTCACCACACTCGAGATCCCCGACGCGCTCAGCGAGATCGACGACGAGGCGCGTGTCGTCATCGCCAACGCGCTGAACCTTGCCCGCGAGCGGCTCGATATGGAGATCGCGTGGCTCGCGGAGTTCGACGGCCCGCGCAAGGTGCTCCGCGTCGTCGAGGGCGACACGGCCGGCTGGGATCTGCAGGATGATTCCTGGTTGCCGGCGGCCGAGAGCTACTGCGCGCGGATGCTCGACGGCCGGATCCCCAACGCCATCGCCGATACCGCGGCCGAACCCGGGGTCTGCGACCTCCCCGTCACGGAGAACCTCCGGATCGGCGCCTACATCGGCGTCCCGCTCATCCTCCACGACGGCGAGCTACGCGGCGCCTTCTGCTGCCTGAAGCACACACCCGTGCGCGAGCTCGACGAACGCGACGTGCGTGTCATGGAGGTGCTCGCGAGGCTCGTCGCCGACGAGCTCGGCTTCCGCCAGTCGCTGCGCAGGATCCGCGCGCAGGAGGCGCGCGACGCCAGCCTGCAGGCGTTGCTCGCCGCGCTGCAGGTCCGCGACGACTACACGAGCGACCACTCTCACGCCGTCGTCGACCTGGCCGTGGCCGTCGCGCGGCGCCTCGGGCTCGAAGACGAGGAGATCACGGACGTCGAGCAGGTCGCACTCCTGCACGACCTCGGCAAGGTCGGCATCCCCGACGCGATCCTCCGCAAGCCCGGCCCGCTCACCGACGAGGAGTGGGAGGTCATGCGCACCCACCCCGCCGTGGGCGCCGACATCGTCGGGCAGCTCGAGGCGCTCGCGCATCTGCAGCCGGCCATCCGGGCCGAACACGAACGCTGGGACGGCTCCGGGTACCCCGACCGGCTGGCGGGCGAGGAGATTCCCGTGCCGAGCAGGATCACCCTGACGTGCGACGCCTTCCACGCCATGGTCTCCGACCGCCCCTACCGGTCCGCGATGCCCCGGGACGCTGCCGTGCTCGAACTGCGCCGCTGCTCGGGCGCCATGTTCTGGCCCGACGCCGTGGACGCCCTCGTCGCAGAACTCGACGGGACACACCAGCTCATCTGACGGCGCCACAGGCGCGTGGCGCACGTCGTGCCCCGCGCGGGGGACTCCGCGTACGACAGGGCGCCTTGTGTCGCGCGCATCGCCTACCGGCGTTTCGGCGTGCCCGTACCCCGCGCGATGATCGCGTCGAAGGCCCGGGTGGGCAGGATCGCCCTCGCCGCGAGCTGCGCCTTGGAGTCCACCCCGACGACGTAGCGGGCCTTCGGCTTGTCCGCCGTCAGCGCCTTCTCGATCGCGGCCACCACGGTCTTCGCCGGCGAGGCCTGCTTCTGGATGAAGCGCACGGCCTTGCGCATCCCGTCGACGTGCCCGCCGTACAGCTCCTGGTACTCCGGAGCCATCCGCGCGTTCGTCTCCTCGATCATCTCGGGGGCGGTCTGCCACATGTCCGTGTCGATCGCGCCCGGCTCGACGAGCGACACCGGGATGCCCCAGGGGCGCAGCTCGACGCGCATGGCGTCGCCGATCGCCTCGAGCGCGAACTTCGACGCGGTGTACGCGCCGGTCATCGGCGTCGAGATGCGACCGCTGACGGATGAGACGAACACGATTCGTCCCCCTGCCGCACGGAGCTTCGGCAGGACGGCCTTCGTCACGGCGACCTGGCCGACGACGTTGACGTCGAGCTGGCGGCGCAGGTCCTCGGCGGTCAGCGCCTCGACCGGGCCGGCGACCACGACGCCCGCGTTGTTGACGACCGCGTCGAGCCGGTCGGGCAGCGCATCGGCGAGCGCCGCGACCTGCGCGCCGTCGGTGACGTCGACGACGACCGGCGACGTGCCCTGCGGGGCGTCGCCCTCACTGCGGACGCCGGCGTAGACGGTCCAGCCGAGCGCGACGAGGCGCTCCGCGGTCGCGCGGCCGAGGCCGCGCGACGCGCCGGTGACGAGGACGGCCGGCATCAGAGGGCGGTGGTGGTCGGACCGACGCGCTCCGACTCGCGTTCGTACCTCGTGATCTCCTCGTCCTTCAGGAGCGTCATCGCGATGTCGTCCAGACCGTTGACGAGCCGGTGATGGATCGCGTCCTCCAGCTCGAAGCTCGCCTCGCCGGGATGCTCTCCACCCCACCGGATCGTGCGGCTGGGAAGGTCGATCTCCGCCTCTCCCGCAGCGGCGATCGCGTCGCAGACGGACTGGTCGGCGACGACGGGCAGCAGCCCGATCTTCGTGCTGTTGGAGAAGAAGATGTCGGCGAACGAGGGCGCGACGATGGCCTTGAAGCCGTAGTCCTCCAGGCCCCACGGCGCGTGCTCGCGGCTCGAGCCGCAGCCGAAGTTCTCTCCCGTGACCAGGATCGGGTTGGGCGGGAGGTCCCAGCCCTCCTCCTTGGCCCAGTCGTAGAAGAGGAACTCCCCGAAGCCGGTCCGCTCGACCCGCTTGAGGAACTGCTTGGGCATGATCTGATCGGTGTCGATGTCGTCGCGGTCGAGGACCGAGACCTTGCCGCTGATCGTGGTGATGGGGTCCATGATCGTGGTCTCCTAGTTCCAGTCGCGGATGTCGACG
>SYBY01000333.1 GCA_005788585.1 Actinomycetota bacterium
GATCAGCCCGGCATGCTGGTCGGGCGCCTCGTCGCGGGTGCGGCAGCGCCGCTCGACCCGGCGGGCCAGCACCCGGCGCAGCATCTCGGAGGAGGCGCCGTAGCGGTCGAGATAATGCAGGGCGACGCGCTCCAGCCACGCGGGCGTGACCGGCGGCTCGGGCCTTGCTTCCCGCTCCCGCGGCGGCCCCCGCGCCCGCTCCGGCCCCTGCACCCGCACCCGCACCGGCGGTGACCCGTGCCTCCTGAGCCCGTCGTCGAACGCCGCCTCGCCGCCCTCGGCACGGACATCCGCGTCGCGTGCACGGGACCGGACGCCGAGCGCCGCGCCCAGCGCGCCCTGGCGACCGTCCGGCGCGTCGAGCAGCGGCTCTCGCGCTTCCGGGCCGACAGCGAGCTGTCGCGCCTGAACGCCGACCCGCGCCCGGAGGTCCCCGCCTCGCAGCTCCTGCGCGACGCCGTCCGCGCCGCACTGTGGGCCGCGCGACAGAGCGGCGGGCTGGTCGACCCGACGCTGCTCGGAGCGCTCGAACGCGCGGGCTACACCCGCTCGATGGCCGGCGCCGCGCGCCGCCCCACCTGCATCCCGCACGCGCCGACGCCGTCGCGGCGCCGTGCCCTGCCCGACCCGTCGGGCGCGTGGCAGGACATCCGCATCGACGACGCCGCCGCCACGATCACCCGCCCGCCGGGGGTGCGGATCGACCTCGGCGGCACCGGCAAGGGGTTCGCCGCCGACCTCGCCGCCGACGCTCTGCACGGCGCACCGCGCTGGCTGGTCGACTGCGGTGGCGACCTGCGCGCCGGCGGCATCCAGGAGGTCCACGTCGCCGGCCCGGACGGCGCCCGGCTCGCGCGGTGGTCAGTCGAGGACGCCGCCGTGGCGACGTCCGCGATCCACGCCCGCCAGTGGACCGGCGAGCACGGCACGGTCGCCCACCATCTGCTTGACCCTGCCACCGGCGACCCCGCGTGGACCGGGCTCGCCCAGGTCACCGCGATCGCGAGCACCGTCGTCGAGGCGGAGACGCTGGCGAAGACCGCGCTGCTGCAAGGCCCCGAGGGCGCCCGCGACCTCCTGCGCGCCCGCGGCGGCCTGCTCGTCGACGACACCGGCGCCGCTGAGGAGATCACGCCATGAACGGTCCCGCCCCCCTCGAGTACGGCTGGTGGCTGGCCTCGCGCGCCTCCGGCATCGTGGCCCTGCTCTGCGTGAGCATCTCCGTCGCGATCGGACTGATGATGGCCGGCAAGATCTCCCGCCGTCCCGGGATGGCGAAGGCACTCATGGGCGTCCACGAACAGACCGCGCTCGCGGGTCTGCTCGCCATCGCGGTCCACGGCATCACGCTGCTCGGCGACGCCTGGCTGAACCCGGGACCCGTCGGCGTCGTCGTCCCGTTCGTCATGGACTACCGGCCGGTCTTCACCGGTCTCGGCATCATCGCCGGCTGGCTCGCGGTCGCCCTCGGCCTGTCCTTCTACGCCCGCAAGCGCATCGGCACCAAGCGCTGGCGCTCGCTGCACCGCGCGACGCTGCTGGTCTGGGTCCTCGGCGTGATCCACACCATCGGCGCGGGGACCGACGGGCAGAGCACCTGGATGCTCGCGTTCGTCGCCGTCAGCTCAGCCGTGATCGTGCCGCTGCTGGTCCTGCGCATGCGCCCGCGGCCCGCGCCGCACCGCACACCCGTCCCCTCCTCCTGAACACCACCACCAAGGAGCTCACGATGACCCTGTCCACCCGCACCATCCTCGCGACCGCCGCCCTCGCCGTCGCCCTGCCCGGCGCCGGAACTACCGCCGGGACCGCTCTCGCCGACGGCCGCGACGACGCCACCGAGCGGCGCATCGACCGCACGTCCGGTGACGGCCTGCGCGCATGCCGCGTGGCCCGCCGTCACGTGGGCGGCGGCCGCTGCACGCGTGTCATCGAGGACCGCGCCGACGACGACCGCTACGAGGTCACGATCCTGCGCGGCGCGTACCGCTACGAGGTCGACCTCTCCAGCCGCTTCCGGGTGCGCGGCGTCGAGCGCGAGCTGCGCAACGACGACTGAGCAAAAAGTGGACCGTGCACCTCATGTCGAAACACCAGTCCCGGGCGCTTGCGCCGACGGTGGCTCCGGTGCAGGGGACCCGCTGCGCCTGCCGGTGACCGCTTAAGGCTGCTTCCTTCCGGACCTGACCTGGTTCACGGGCCGACACCGCGCGGGACCCTGCAGCCATCAACGCCATGTCGACGGGCTGACCCCGAGGCCGGGTCCCTCGATGGGGAATTCAGCCTCGCTAGAGCGGATTGCGAATACAGGGCACCGCTACCTCCCCGCCTAGCACGGTCCGCGGGGAAGACTACTCGGCGCGGGGTGCGGTGCGGCCTGCGAGGGCGGCTTCGACGTTCATCCGCTCGCGCAGCGCCACGCCGAACGCCGCGACGACCCGCGGGTCGAACTGGGTTCCGGCGCCTGCCCGCAGCTCGCGCAGCGCGTCCAGCGGCGAGCGGGCCTCGTGGTGCGCGGCGCGGTGCACCATCGCGTGGTAGGCGTCGCAGACGGCGACGATCCGGCCGCCGAGCGGGATCTCCTCGCCGCGCAGCCCATCCGGGTAGCCGTCGCCGTCGAACCACTCGTGGCTGGCGCGCACGAGCGGCGCCAGATCGGACAGCGCGGGAGCCACCCGCAGGATCCGCTCCCCGATGACCGTGTGCTGGCGCACGATGCGCAGCTCGTCGTCGTCCAGCCGCCCCGGCTTGTGGAGGATCTCCTCCGGCACCGCGATCTTGCCGATGTCACGCAGCTCGGCGGCCCGCGCGATGCGGCGGATCTCGTCGTCCACGAGCCCCAGGCGCCGTGCGACGTCCGCGGCGATCGGACCCACGTCGCGCAGCGGGTCCGCGACGGCGGGCCGCCGGCGGAAGGTCACCCCCGGGACGGCGGGTGCCGGCCCGCGGTCCGCGGTCTCCTTGTCGGCGTACATGCGGGTGTCGGCGAGCTGGAGGGCCATCGTCGGGGTCCGCGCCTCCTCCGGGCTGTGCACCGTCCCGCACGACGCGGTGATGAGGAAGCCGTCGCCGCGTTCGATCAGTGCCGCGCGTGCCCGTGTGAGGACCGCGTGCGCGGCCTCCTTGTCGCCGTCGATGACCGCGCAGAACTCGTCGCCTCCCATCCGAAACGCGCGCCCGGGCTGGACCGCCTCGGCCAGCCGCCCGGCGAGGCGCTCGAGCAGCGCGTCGCCGCCGAGATGGCCGAAGCGATCGTTGTACGCCTTGAAGCCGTCGAGGTCGAAGAGCGCGAGGGTGAACGGCTGGATCGCGGTGGGGTCGGCCAGCCGGACCTCGAGGTCGTCGAGCAGTCTGCGCCGGTTGCCGAGCTTCGTCAGCGGGTCGGTGCGCGCTTCCGAGCGGGTCCGCTCCAGGAGCTCCAGCGCGACGGTCATGCGCACGAGGGTGACCGTGAGCGCGGCCGCGGCGAGCAGCGTCGCGGCGAGTCCCAGTTCACCGAGCGCCGCGATGACCAGGAGCGCGAGCGCGACGCCCCCGCACCCGAGCGGGATCGGCAGGCGGCGCGGGCCGGCGGCGAGCCGTTCCGCGGGCCGCAGAGGCAGGAGCGCGGCCATCCCCAGGAGCGCCGCGCCGGCCACCAGGAACGGATCGGCGAGCCCGCCCCGGCGCCACTCCCCGGCGTCGAGCAGCTGGACCATGATCGCGTCGCCCACGACGTTCAGCGCGATGCCGAGCGTGATGAACCCCCACGCCCACCCTGGGCGCCACCCCGTGAGCCCGAGGACACAGACGACGAACCAGAGCCCACCGAGCGCGGCGAGCAGCGGCCCTGCTCCGGGCTGCGCGCCGTCCGCCCCGTCGGGGAGCAGCCACACGGCGACGACCGCCGCAGCGGTCAGGCCGGCGAGCGCGCCGTCGAGCGCCAGCACCGGGTCGAAGCGCTGGATCCGTTCCCGGGCGAGCAGGGCGAGCGTCGCGTAGGCACACGCGAACGCCCCGGCGAGGAGCAGCTGCGTCGCCGCCGGGTAGTACGCCGTGGGGTCGGTTTCGGCGACCCGGTAGACGAACTCCGCCGCCGCCCACAGGGTCAGCCCGACCGTGGCGAGGCCCCACGCGACCGGCGACGGGCCCTCCCGTGCGCGCAGCCCGGTGGCGACCGCGGCCGCCGCCAGCATCGCGAGGAACAGCACGTCGAAACCGACCCCTGCGGCCCCGGACGCGGGCCCGACCACGGCGTTGAGCACGAGGAGGACCAGGCCGATCGGGACGATCAGCCGGTAGGCACCGGCGAAACGGCGCACCACTCCTGACCTGCTCACGCGGAGGTCCTCCGTGACGGGGTCCGTCTCAGATGCTGGCGCGGCGCTCATCGTTCGTCAAGCACGGTGCAGCGGTCAGGCGGCACGGCTTCCCGCCCCAGACTGACGCGCGCCAACCGCGCCCTGGACGAACGGGCGATGCCCGGCGTTCGGGCACAATGTGGTGCGTGGATCCGCACGCTGTCCTCGGGGTGCCGCCGGACGCGACCGACGAGGAGCTCGCGCGCGCCTACCGGGAGCTCGCCAAGCGCCACCACCCCGACCACGCCGGAGCGGACGCCGCACTGCGGATGCAGCGGCTGAACGAGGCCTACGCAGCCGCCCGCGCCGAACGCCGCCGGCGTGGGCCCGTGGCCTCGCGGCCGAAGCTCCGCGCGCCCGGCTGGTGGCTCGGCGACGACGTCCGCGCCGCCCTCGGGATCGAATTGATCGCCGCACTGGACGAGGGCGAGCGCGTCCTCGCGGTGGCGTGGGCGGCGAGCGGTGACAGCCACGAGGTGCGGCTCGCGGTGACCGACAAGCGCCTCGTCTGGCTGCGCGACGACGCGATCGCCGACCGGGTGCGCACGCTGCGTCTCGCCGAGGTCGAGGAGGTCGTGACGCGCCTCGGGCGCGTGCGCCGGCGGGGCGAGCTGCAGATCCGCGCGCGCACCCGGCGGCGCCGACTGCGCTTCGGCGAGATCGCACCCGGACCGCTGAGCGAACTGGCCGAGGCGCTCGCGGCCGTCCTCCCGCTCGGAGCCGTGCGCACGGCGTAGCGGTTGCGCCGGGGCCGAGACGGGAGGACACTTGCGGGATGAGCCCGACCACGCTGCCCCGCGCCTCGCGCTGGGAGGTCCTCGGAGCCTGGTTGCACGTCTGGACCCCGCCGCGCGGCGTCGAGAGTCCCGCGCCCCCGTCGCGACGGCGCCTCGCCGTCTGGGCCGCGGTCGGGGCCGTGGCCGCCGGCATCGTCCTCGTGCTCACCGTCCCGCGCATCGACGGTGCGAAGGACGAACGTGCCGCGCAGGTTGCGGCCACCGAGGCGGCCCAGGACGCAGCGCGGCGAGCCGAGACCATCCGGCTGCAGCGCGCCGGGTTCGGCACCGCGACCGGCGGTGACGGGGCCCTCGCCGACGCCCGCGCCGCGATCCTCGCCGACGCCCGGGCCCGCCACGCGGCGGGCGAGCTCGGCCAGCGTCCGGCGGAGGTGACCTGCTCCCCCGCCGCCGGTAGCGCGCGGTCGGACCTGCGGCGCTACAGCTGCGTCGCGGCCGTCACCCGGCTCGCCGACGTGGCCGCCGGCCCGCAGCGCACGGTCGGCTACCCGTTCTCGCTCGTGGTCCAGCCCGCGACGGGCGCGTTTGCCTGGTGTCGCACCCTGCCCGTCCCCGCCGAGGGCGCGACCGGCCACAGCGGTGTGCGCATCCCGCAGCCGGCGCCGTGCCGCGGCGACGCGACGCCCGCGCCGCCGCGATCCGGCTGACGCCTCAGCGGACGCGAGCGCTCCGCCGCGATGTCGATCGCGCCGGCGCAGGTCCGCTGCCGCCCCCAGACAGGAACGACGTGGGCCGTCCCGCGGCGGCTGACACGGTGAGGCGACCGCCCGATGCGCGGGCGATGATCGCCAGGGCTTCGCCTGGCGTGCGGTACTCCGAGGTCGCGAACACGAGGCCGTCGAAGCTCCCCGCCTCGCGGCGGGACGGTTCGGCCATACCGGCCCGAACGAGCTTGCGGGCGTCCTCGTAGGCGACGGAGTGGCAGACGCCACCCCACATGACTGAGCACTTGGACAGAGACATAGTGATACGCGGTGTATCGGCAGCCTGCACGCGCTTCTTCACGAAAAGGGGGATGCGGCAGGCTGCCTATTCGTCCAGACCAACTGGGGAGGGTCAGCGCGAGCGCTTCCTCGGCGTGGCCTTGACCGTCAGCCGGATCCGCGTCTCGCTCGTGTTGTTCGCGGCGTCCCGCGCGCTCACGCGCAGGAAGAGCTGACCGCCGCGCTTGGACCGCAGCGCGCGCCGCAGGTCGGCCGTAGCCGCGCGCCCGAGCTTCAGGGCGATGGTCTGGCGTCCGGCTTTGCGCAGCTTCGCCGTGCGCACGTCGATCGCCGGCAGCGGCGCGACGCGCTTCCTGCTCGCCCGCGTCGTCCGCAGGTCGCCCATCACCCCGATGGCGGCCGGCTCGGAGAGGGTCAGCGTGAGCTTCACGGTCGTCGTGCGCGACGTCACCCGCAGCGTCGTCCCCCCGCGCAGCTTGACCTTGGGCGCCGCACGGTCGGGCCCGGCGGGCTTCGGCCCGGGACCGGTGCTCGCGGGCGCGTCCTCGCCGAACGTCGCCGCGGACAGCCCGCCGTCGCCGTCACGCCAGAGCGCCACCGCGCGATTCGCTCCGGCGGACGCGAGGCTGACCGGTGTCAGCACGCCGGCGGCTCCGTAGCCGATGTGCGTCGTGCCGCCTCCGAGCGTCACGACGCGGATCTCGCCGCTCGGCGCGTCGGCGTAGGCGACCATCGTGGTCCCCGCTGCGTCGGTGGCGACGGACGGCGCGGGCGGGATCTGTCCGGGCGCGGGCGCGATCGCGACCGCCGCCGGGAAGCCGCCGCCGGGCGCCTGCACCGCGGCATGGACCGACCCCTCACCGACGTACGCGAGCGCGGCGCCGCCCTGTGGCGTGGGGGCGAGCGCGAGGTTGTACCCCGCGCCGCCGACGGCGGCCGGTGCCTCGAACGCCGCCTGCCCCGGGCGGCGGAAGGCCGCCTTCGCGCCCTGCGGATTCGCCCACGCGACGACCGCCGTGCCATCGGCGTTGAAGGCGAGC
The DNA here is from genome assembly GCA_005788585.1 of Actinomycetota bacterium. Next base: position 7,122 of record SYBY01000333.1, read on the forward strand.
TCGGGGCGCATGTCGGTCGGGCCGCCGTCGGAGACGGTCTGGGGGGCCTCGAACGCCACGGCACCGGCGGGCTTCAGCGACGTCTTGACCCGGTAGCCACCGGCCTGACGGGTGTACGCGACGCCCACGGCGCCGTTCGGCCCGGCCGCCGCGTCGACCGAGGAGACCGGGCTCGCGCCTGCGTCGAGGACCTGCGGCGCGCCGAACGCCCCGCCGGGCGGGGCCTGCGCGACGAGCGCCTGGTACGTCCCGTCGGCTTCACGCGAACGCCAGATGGCGGTCGTGACGCCGTCACTGCCGACTGCGACATCGGAACTCCCGACGCGCGCGCCGGGGAGCGCGAACGGGCCACCGAACGCGCCGCCCCCGGGGCCGGTGACCGCGAACGCGCGCGCGGTGTCCGACCAGGTGGCCGCGACCGTGCCGTCGGGCCCGATGGCACCGCGCGCGGTCCCCGTCGAGGCCGTGCCGAGCCGGCCGGAGGTCAGGCCGCCCGCGACGGTGCCACTGAGCATGATCGGGTACGTCCCGTCCGAACCAAACCCGCGCAGCGAGCCGTCGGGAGCGATGAGCGCCTGCGGGGCGCCGACAGTTCGTTCAGCCTCCGGAGGCTTGGGCACCACCTGTCTTGGCGACGACCAGTGCGGTGCGGCAAGCGCGGCTGGAGCCGGGAGGACGGCGAGCAGCGCGGCGGCGGGGACGAGGGTGCGGCGGATGGCGGACATGGGTGAGCTCCTGGCTTGGGGTGATGGACAGCTTCGTCGCGCGCGGGCTCGCGCGCATCGGGGAGGCCCCCGTAGATCGACCCTGGGCTTTGCCCTTCATGGCAGCGGCGCCAGGTCATGCGACGCGATCCAGCCGCGTTCGCCGGTGTCGGTGACGACACGGCTCCATGCGCCGTCACGCGCGCGGACGGCGACGGGCTGCCCGCGACGGACACTGCCGCTGGCGGCGTCGCCACGAGGCGCCTCGCGCAACAGGGCCTCGTCGGCGATGACGCGGTGCGTGGGCCGCGCGGCCGCACGCTGGTCCGCCGCGACGATGGAGCCCGAGGCGGCGGGACGCTTGCACAGCATCGTCAGGGTGACCCGAGCGGGCCGTGGGAGGTCGGCGGGTGCAAAGCGGACGCGTGCGCTGCGGGTCGCTCCGACGACGGTCGGCGCCACATAGGTCACGGCGAGCTTCGCGCCGCGCGGCGGCAGCAGGTCGGCGACGCGGGTCCCGGGCGGGCACGTCATCGTCAGCTCGCGGCGCTCCAGCGCGCCGGCCTGCAGTTCGAGCGCCTGTCGCACGACGGCGGTCCCGGCGGGAATCGGCTGTCCCTGCGCGAGCTGTCCCTGCGGCACGGCCTTGCTCTGGACCGGGACGGGCGACGGGTCGCCCGGTCCGAAGACCTGCGTCCCGAGCCCTGCCACCCCGACGGCCGCGATGCCCGCCACCGCCGCGGCCTTCTTGCCCGCCACGACCGTGCCGCCGACCTTCAGCGAGCCCAGGCCGAGGACGAGCAGCGGGCCCGGGATCATGATCGCGGCGGCGTGCCGCGTGCGCTTGAGGTCACGGCGGAACGCCCGGCACGCGCCGCAGTGCGCGACGTGACGCAGCGACGCCGCTGACGCGCGGCGGCGTTCGTCGTGGGCGCGCAGCAGGTCGACGCGCACGCCCTCGCAGTCGACGGTCCGCGCCTCGCGCTCCTGCATCAGGCTCGTGCGGGCCCGGAAGACGAGGCTGCGGGTCGCCTGCGGCGTGATGCCCAGCTCGCCGGCGATCTGCTCGTGACTGAGCCCGTCGACCTCGCGCCGCACGAGCGCGTGGCGCTGGGACTCCGGCAGCGCCGCCAGGTCGGCGAGGGTCTCGCGCACCGAGGTGCGCTGCTCGCTGGCGTCCTCGGGCTGGAGGGCCACGGGACCCATCAGCTCGAAGCCCGTGTCGTCGTCGAGTGCGAACGAGTCGGTCCGCACGCGGCTGATCTCGTCCAGCGCGCAGTTGCGCGTCAGCCGGTACAGCCACGGCTTCAGTTCGATGTGCCGCTCGTCGCGCAACAGCGCCCGGCTGGCGCGCAGCATCGCCTCCTGGACGACGTCCTCGACGACCGCCGGGTTCGCCTGGAGCATGCGCCGCGCGAACCGCTCGAGCCGTGCGTGGTACCGGTCGTGGATCGCGTCGAACGCCCGCGCGTCCCCGGCCCGGTAGGCGGCGACCAGCTGAGCGTCGGTGGTGGAGGGAGTCAGGACGTTCATCGGCGACAGAGGTTCTTGGCGCGGACCCAGCCGCGCAGGTCGGTCGGGGTGCTGACGCGTGCCCACTTGCGGTTCTTCGACCGGCGCGAAATCGTCACGCGGTCGCCGCGGAACAGGTATCCGACGGTGAACCCGCCCGGGCTGTCGAGGACGACGGTGGACTTCACGCACACGCGCGCGCGGGTGGTCGCGTCGGCGTCGGGCGCGGGGGCGCCGCCGACGGTGAGGGCCGCGGCGAGGACGACCGCGCCCGCGGCGCGGCGCAGGTCAGCGGCAGAGGGCATAGATCGTCGCCGAGATCGTCTGGCCGCTGCGGATCTCGTTGTCGTTGTACCTCACGATGATCGCCCAACTGCGCTTGCCGCGGTACCCGACGCCAGTCCGCCGAGTGAACGGATTCGGCCCGACGAGCTGCATCGTCACCGGGCCGTCCCCGGCGAACGTCACGAGCCGGCGTCCGCGCGGACACGACACCGTGAAGCTCGGGTAGAGGAACTCGCGGCCCTGCGTGACGCTGACCCGGTAGCCGACCGCGACGTAGCCCTTCGGCAGCGGCTCGCCCGCCTTGTCGCCCCGCAGCCCCGGGAAGTCGACCGGGTTGCGCTCGCCCGCCTTGATGGTGACGGGCTTCTCGACGACCACCGCGCTCGCACCTGGGTTCAGTACGACGTCGACGGCGTACGCGCCCCCGGCGGTCACGAGCGCGGTGACCACGGCGGCGGCGATGGCGGTGCGGAGATGGGAGCGGAACATGCGGTGGGTCCTTTGGGTGTGCGGCGGATCCGGCAGAGCTGCAACCGGCACGGCGCGCGGGCGTTGCGGACTTGCTGTCCGAAGTGTCGCGCCGTGCCGGCCGCGGGGTCATCGGCGGTGCTTGCGCCTCGTCAGCGGCGGCGACGGTGGTGACGGTGCGTGACATGTCAGTCTCCTGTGGTTCGTCGGGGTGGCACGAGGAGAACCGGGGCCCTGGCCAGATGTGGCGGAGCTTGTCGCCGTGGGTTGGCCGCCGCGAAACGGGCGCGGGTGGCTATGCTCAGGCTCGAGGGCGCGTAGCTCAGTGGGAGAGCGCTCGCTTCACACGCGAGAGGTCGCAGGTTCGAAACCCGCCGCGCCCATTTCAAGGAAAGACCCGCTCATCGCGGGTCTTTCGTGTTCCGGGACCACATCGCAAAGCACGCTACGTTTCGCTCTAGTGCACTGGCACCGCGCCCGGAGAGCCGTTAGGACTCGATGCGGTGCCAGGTCTAGGCCAGTCGGCGGCGACCCCAGTACCCCTCTTTCACCTCAACGCGAGCCGGAAGGCGATTCTTACCTGGCTGTCGCGTTGGCGTTCGAGGGGCGCTTCTGGAGATACAGTGCCGCCCGTGAAAAGCGGCACGTGGACGAACATCGCTCTCGCAGTTCTCGTGAGCCTTCTCGTCGGGGCATCGTTCTTCGCCGCCGATGCAATGGACATTCCACGCATTGCCGTCCCCGTCTTCTACGCGGTGATTGCCACGCTCTACGTCCTGACCTTGCGAGTGCGCGGAGGCTCACACCGGTAAGGCGCAGGCGCACGACGGCGAGATATCGCCAGCCGCAACATGCAGCGGGGACGCGCCTCGGCGCAGCCTTCCCGCTGGGGACGTAGATGGTCCCCGGTGCACGCAGGCTGCTGTCTCACGTTGCCCGACCGAATGGCCGCGCCCATCATCCGGACGACCGTGCACCCAACCGGCAGCATTCCCTCCATAACCTCCGGTCGGTGGACCTCCCACCTCCGGACCCGCTCTCCGATGTCGACCAGCGCGAGCTCGCGCGCATCGTCGGCAAAGAGGACTCCTCGCTGCTGGGGCTCGTCTTCGAAGCCGTCAACGTCCGGCTCCTCACCGACGCCGAGCACGCCGCGCTGTCCGAGGTGCTCGCACTCGACGAGGACGACCCCGACGAGCAGGAAGCCGAGCGCCTCGCCGCCCTCCTCGCCCACCACAGCGCACAGTACTGGTCCTCGGACGAGCCCGATCCACCGCTGCGCACGCGGCTTCGCCCATCCGAGAAGCGCCGCCTCTTGGCGCTCACGCGCGCCCACGCCCCCGAGTTGCTGCCGATCGCGCACGACGTCAACCAGCGCTGGCTCACCGACGCCGAGGTGACCGCCCTCGAGGGGATGCTCACCGACGTGTTCCTCGACAGCCTGGACCGCGGGTCCGAGCCGACGCGTCGCGGTGCGGCAGCCGACGATCTCACCGCACTCCTCCAGCAGTACCGCCTCTCCTTCTGGGAGTGACTCACCTCCGCGAGCGGCGCACCTTCAGATCGACGGCGACCTTCCCCGTCGTCAGCGCCGTCCCGAACACATCGGAGTTGGTGAAGTCCTCGATGGGGAACGCGAAGCTGTACGAGCCACGAAACCGAAACGTCCCACCGGCCGCGAACTCCGCCCGCGGCACGGTGAACTCCCACCGCGTCTGCGCGCCCCGCGGGATCCACGGACGCGCGGCGTCCGGCGGATGGACCCCCACGCCCCGAACCGGCAGCTCCTTGCCCGGCGGCCGGCACTGCGGGCCGAAGAACGCGACCCCCGGTCCGCGCACCACGACGCGGTTGCGTGCGGGCTGGTCGACGATCTGCATTGCCGACTCCTCGTTGGTCGTGATGCCCTTCCCTGGCCCGTCGCCGCCTTCTGCCGAGCACTGCAGCACGACGGGTGGGGAGGTGTCGCCGGCGGGGCGCTCCTCGGTCAGGACGCCCTCGCCCACGCGCCGCTTGAGGTAGGGCACCTTCACGTAGTGGACGCGCGTCGGGCCACCGGATGCCTTCCCGCGCACGCGCAGCGGGCGCGGGGCGCCGCGCGTCCACGTCTCTCGCAGCTTCAGGTTCGCACCGATCCAGCGTCCCCCCTCGTCGGTCGAATAGGCGTTCCACGACCCGTTCAGCACCGAGCCCGGCCGCACCTCGGCGACGACGCGGACATCGAGCGGGGCGATGAGCTTGGCGGCGCCGGCGGGCGCGGGCAAGGCGGCGAGCGCCGCGATGGTGGTCGCGGCGACCAGCATCTCTTGCAGGTGGGGGCGAGGGTGAGGCATGTCCTCACGATCCATGCCGGCCGTCGTGCCTGCGACGGCCGAACGGTGTGGCGAAGGACACCGGCCGGGGTGCGAGGCCCGCGTTCCCAGGCTTCCCCCAGGTTTCACAGCTATACCTCTGTGTAGTTGTTTTCTACCGGAGGAGCGCCACCATGTCGCGCACCAGGAGCCTCACCGTCATCACCACCGTCGCGCTCGCGGGCACGCTGCTGACTGCGTGCGGAGCCGACGCCACGCCGTCCGCCGCGGTCTCCTCGCCGCCCGCCGTCGCACAGGCCGCCGCATCCACCTCGCTGCCTGCGACCGAGGTCGCCGCACTGCGGTACATGCGCGAGGAGGAGAAGCTTGCGCGCGACGTCTACACCGTGCTGGCCGAGACATCCGGCGACCAACGATTCACGCGGATCGCCTCGAGCGAGCAGCAGCACATGGATCGGGTGAAGGGCCTCCTGGACCGCTACGCGATCACCGACCCGGCGGCAGGCATGGGGCCTGGCGAGTTTCGGAACGCCGACCTGCAGCGGCTCTACACCAAGCTCGTCGCCCGTGGCCGGACCTCCGCCACCGCCGCGCTCGCCGTCGGGCGAACGATCGAGCGCACCGACATCGCGGACCTCGATGAGCGTCTCGATGACGTCACCACGACATCGGTCCGGCGGGTGTTCACGCACCTCCGGCGCGCATCGAAGAACCACCTTCGCGCCTTCAGCGGCTGAGGCCGACCAGCTCAAGGGCCGCCCGCGACCCGTCGACCACTGGGCCATGTCGCTGACTGCCTTCGCCGCTGCCGCCCTGATGGCCGCCACCCCGGCCTGTGCTCCCCACGTCGAGGACGGCCATGCCGTCATCGCGACGGGCACCAAGGCCTTCGTCAAGGAGAAGAAGGGCGGCCACCGCGAGCTCGTCGTCCGGGGCGTCGAGCCGACGGCGATCCGCCGGGCGCTCGAGGAGGAGACCGGGTGTGACATCGACCTCGAGGCGTTCGAGGCGCACTTCCGCGCCTCGCCGCATGAGCTCCATGCCCGCCTCGGCCACCACGCCATCCGGGTGACGTCGTTCGACTACGAGCCCGGGACGAAGACGCTCCGCACGAAGGGCAAGCTCCAGCGCGAACCCAAGCGCGCGGCGCAGAGCAAGCCGCGGCAGACGCTCAACCAGACCGAGCTCATCTACGCCTCGACGTTCATCCCGTTCGACTCGAGCTTCTAGGCGTCACCCACGCGGCGCCACCCGGAAGGCCTCGGTGAGCCGGGCCGCGTCGTCCGCGCGCCCCGCGTGGAGATCCATCGCTTCCTGCGCGTCCTGCAGCGCCCGCGCGCTCGCGTGCTGCGACCCCTCGCTGGCGTACCGCACCAAGTCACTCAGGTAGGCCTGCAGGCCGGCCGGTTCGGCATCGAAGGCCAGGCCGCGCACCGTGATCGTGCGGTGGTCGGGGTCGAGCCCGACCGATGCCCACGTCTGGCCCCGGCCCTCGCTCCCCCATGAGGTTGCCAGGCGCTCGAACTCGGCGACCCACGGCGCCGACACGTCGGCGCCCAGATCGACACGCAACACGGCGTCCGCGGTGACGTGGGCGGTGGTCCAATCGATGCGCACATCACTCATGCCACCCAGCATCCCAGGTCGCCACCACCCGTACCGGTGTGTCAGCCGTCACAGATCGGGGCAGGGTGTCTCCCGGCAGACCAACCGGAGAGGGCCATGAGCACCGAACCATCCACGGCGCGCGCACCACAGACCCCCGAGGAACGCGAGGCGGCCTACGTCGCGGTCGATGAGTCCGAGGAGTTCCAGAGCCTGCGCCACCGCTATCGCCGCTTCGTGTTCCCGGTCACCGCCGGCGCGCTGGCCTGGTACTTCACCTACGTCCTGCTGGCCGCGTACGCGCCGAGCTTCATGTCCGAGAAGCTCGTCGGCAACCTGAACGTCGGGCTCGTCCTGGGCCTCCTGCAGTTCGTCTCCACGTTCGCGATCACCGCCATCTACGTCCGGTACGCCGACGCGCACCTCGACCCCGCCGCCGCCCGCATCCGCGAGCACATGCGCGAAGGAGGGCTCCAGTGAACGCCGAGACCGTCGGCAGCCCGCTGCTGAACATCGCCATCTTCCTGCTGTTCGTCGGCGTCACGTTGGCGTTCGTCATCCGCGCGAGCAAGACCAACAAGACCGCCGGGGACATGTACACCGCCGGCTCGGCGTTCTCCGGTCGCCAGAACGGCATCGCGATCTCCGGCGACTACCTGTCGGCCGCCTCGTTTCTCGGCATCGCGGGCGCCATCGCGATCTACGGCTACGACGGCTTCCTCTACTCGATCGGGTTCCTCGTCGCGTGGCTCATCGCGCTGCTGCTCGTCGCCGAGCTCCTGCGCAACACCGGCCGGTTCACGATGGCCGACGTCCTGTCGTTCCGCATGCGCGAGCGGCCGGTCCGGACGGCCGCGGCCGTCTCGACGCTGGCGGTGTCGTTCTTCTACCTGCTCGCGCAGATGGCCGGGGCGGGCGGCCTCGTGGCGCTGCTGCTCGACATCCAGAGCCGCGCGGGTCAGAGCGTCATCATCGCCGTCGTCGGCGCGCTGATGATCTTCTACGTCCTCGTCGGCGGCATGAAGGGCACGACCTACGTGCAGATGATCAAGGCCGCGCTGCTGATCACCGGCGCGGGCCTGATGACGTTCTGGGTCCTCGGGAAGTCGGGCTTCAACCTGTCGGAGGTCCTCGGCGACGGCACCGCCGCGGGTGCGTCGCTCGACCCCGGCCAGCAGTACGGCATCAACGGCACCACGAAGCTCGACTTCATCTCGCTGTCCATGGCCCTCGTCCTCGGCACCGCAGGGCTGCCGCACATCCTCATGCGGTTCTACACCGTGCCGACCGCGCATGAGGCGCGCCGCTCGGTGGTGTGGGCGATCTGGCTGATCGGCCTCTTCTACCTCTTCACCCTCGTCCTCGGCTACGGGGCCGCGGCGCTGGTCGGGCAGGAGTCGATCCTCGCGTCGCCCGGCGGCGTGAACTCGGCGGCGCCGCTGCTGGCGTTCGAGCTCGGCGGCACGCTGCTGCTGGGCGTGATATCCGCCGTGGCGTTCGCGACGATCCTGGCGGTGGTCGCCGGCCTGACCATCACCGCGTCGGCGTCGTTCGCGCACGACGTGTACGCCAGCGTCATCCACAAGGGCAACCCGCCCGAGGGCGCCGAGATCCGCGTCGCGCGGATCACCGCCCTGGTCGTCGGCGGCGTCGCGATCCTCGGCGGCATCGCCGCGAACGGGCAGAACATCGCGTTCCTCGTGGCTCTCGCGTTCGCGGTCGCCGCCTCGGCCAACCTGCCAACGATCCTCTACTCGCTGTTCTGGAAGCGCTTCAACACGCGCGGCTGCCTGTGGAGCATCTACGGCGGCCTGACGATCACGCTCGTCCTCATCGTCTTCTCCCCCGCCGTGTCAGGGTCGGAGACCTCGATGTTCACCTCGGGCGACTGGTCGTGGTTCCCGCTGAGCAACCCGGGGATCATCTCGATCCCGGCGTCGTTCCTGCTCGGCTACCTCGGCACGATCACGAGCACGGAGCACCTGGAGAAGAAGGCGATCGAGATGGAGGTCCGGTCGCTCACCGGCGCGGGCGCGCACGGGCGGGCGCTGGAGCACTGACCCACGTCCCTCGGGGTGCCGAACGTCGGAATGTGGTGGCTGGTGGCACCACATTCCGACGCTCGGCGGTCCTGGTGAACGGCCGCAGCCGACCGGCGCGGGGTGGCCGTACCGGCCGGGGGCCTGCCGCGCGATGTCGTGGACTGAACGCACGTCGCGCGGCGGAAGCACTCAGCGCCGCTTGACCGACCCGCTCACGCGCACCGGCTTCGACGCGTTCCCGGCGCCGTCGGTCGCGACGACCGTGAAGCGCAGCTTGCCGGCCTTCAGCGCCTTGCCCGGGAGCTTGACCGACACGGCGCCGGCCTTCAGACGGACGGTGCGCGTCGACGCCTTCAGCACGCGGGTGCACACCTTGCCGCGCCCCTTGGCCGCGCACCGCGCGCCGGACCTGCGGCCCTTGACCAGGCGCTCGGTGACGATGCGCACCGTCGCGGCCTCGGAGAGCCGGAAGCGCAGGGTCGCGCCACGGCGGACCGTCGGCTTGGCCGCGAGCTTCAGCGCGCTCAGCACCGGCGCCGACGTGTCACGCGCGGGGCCCGAGCCCCCGGTGCCCGTTGCGCCTCCACCGGTCCCGCCGCCCGGCGCGGGCGCCGTCCCCGGAGCCGAGGCGATCCCGGCGACCGCGATGCTCGCCGCGTCGTTCGCCGCGCTCTGATCGGGAAGCGAGCCGCCGCGGCGCGCGGTGACGCCGAAGCTCTCGCCGCCGGCGCGCACCGTTGCGATGACGGTCGCGGCCTGGCCCCGGGCCAGCGTGCCGAAGGAGCACGTCACCGCCGCACCGGTCGCGCACGACCCGATCGTCGAGGTGGCGGTCGTGGCCGTCACCCCGGCGGGCAGTTCCAGCGTGAGGCTCTCGCCCGTCGCATCGTCGGCGCCGTCGTTCGCGTTGGAGATCGTCGCGATGAGGGTCACGTCGTCGCCCGCCGCGGCCGCGCTCTTCGACGCCTGCAGCGTGACGCTGCGGTCCGCGCCGATCTCGACCGCGCCGAGGTCACACGCCGGGCCCGCGGGCAGGTCGTTGCCGCGCTGATCGGCTGCGCGCGTGCCGCACCCGGTGGCGGCGTTGACCGCGGGTGAGTCGAGCGCCGGGAGGCGCGTGTCCGTCCCGCCGCCGTTGTTCTGGAGCGCGCCGAGCTTCGGAGCGACATTGCGGAGGCTGCCCGCGCCCATGCAGTCGAAGTTGTCGGACAGGTTGCGGGCCGGCTCCGTGAAGCTGCCGATGGAGTAGCAGTTGTTGCCCCCGCTCGCCGCTGACCCGCCGGCCATGATGGAACTGCGCATGGAGACGCTGGCGTAGCTGGGGATGTACATGTTGCCGCCCTGGCGGAAGCCGCTCGAATCGGCGAACGACGACGCGACGTTGCTGACGAGCGTCACGTGGTCGAGCACCATGTTGTCGCCCACGTGGATCCCGCCGCCCGAGGAGAACTGGCCGGCGCCGTAGTTCTGCGTCGTGTTCGACGTGATCGTCGAGCGGCGGATCGTCGTCGGTGCCGCAGCGGCGATGCCGCCGCCCGAGCCGGACCCGCCGGCCGAGTTGCCGACCCGCCCGCTGGCCAGGTTGTTGCTGATCGTCGAGTCGAGGATGATCAGGCTGCCGCCATCGGCCGCGATCCCGCCGCCGTTCGCGTTCGTCTCCGAGGCGACCGTGTTGTTGCGCACGGTCACGCGCTCGAGGGTCACGTCGCCCCCGACGATGTTGATCCCGCCGCCGCGCGTCGCGCCGGTCCCCTTGGGGCTGCCGCCCGCGACGGTCACGCCGCGCAGGGTCAGGTTCGCCGTCACGTTGAGCACCCGGCTGTTGGCCCCCGCGAGGATGAGCGTCGACCGTGCGCCGGCGCCCTCGACGACCACGGTCGAGCTCACCGCGAGCTGGCCGAGGCCGTCGTCCAGCTGGTAGGTCCCCGCCGGGAGCACGATCGTGTCCGAGCCCGCCAGGGTGTTCGCCTCGCCCAGCGCCGCGCGGAGCGTGCAGAGGCCGTTGCTCGCGGCGCACACGCCGTTGCCGGGACTCACGTCGGCCGTGTCGGCGGTCGTGGAGACCGTGAAGGTCGCCGCCGCAGCCGGTGAGGCAGGGAGCACGAAGCAGACGAGCAGGAGTGCAAGACGGAGTGCGCGGGTCATGCTCATGAAGGTCGCACCGGAAGGTGGTCCGGACCCTCGGGTTAACCCGCGATCGTGCTCAGGCCCGCCCGCCAATCGGCCTGCGGGTGGCCCCTCGTGTCAGTCCAGCCAGGCCGCCCCCACGGCGCGCACGTAGGCCTCGTCGTCGGGCCACCCCACCCCGGACCGCGCATAGCGCAGCGTGGCGTAGCCGTGCAGGGCCGCCCACATGCCGATCGCCAGGTCGTGCGCGTCGCCGTCCCGCGCACAACCGGCGGCCTGACACGCGGCGACGGCGTCGACGAGGTCATCGAACGCCCCCCGCCCGACCGGGTCGTCGGGCTTCTCCGTGCCGGCCACGTCCGCGCGGTCACCCCCCGGGTGCAACGGCCCGAAGATGACGCTGTACAGCGCGGGCTGCTCCCGCGCGAAGGCGAGATAGGCCATGCCCATCGCCGCGATCCGCGCACGCGGCCCGTCCGCCGCGTCACGCGCGGCCTGGACGGCGGCGCGGAACTCCGCGAACCCCCGGGAGACCAGCGCGTAGACCAGCGCGTCGCGGTCGGCGAAGTGCAGGTAGAGCGCCATCGGAGAGACCCCGGCGCGCTTCGTCACCGCGCGGATGGAGAGCTGCGCTGCGCCGCCCTGCTCGTCGACGAGCTCCTGCGCGGCGTCGAGGAGCTGCTCGCGCAGCAGATCGCCCTGCCCGCGGGCGTTGCGAGCGCGGGGCTCCGATGCGGGAGACGACGGCATGCGCGCCAGTCTATCGCTTGACTTGACACATGTATATATACGGCCGTATATTGCCGCCCATGCTCACCTCACTGGCCTCCCGCATCTCCGCGAATCCACGCCGCACGCTCCTCGGCGCGCTGCTCTTCGTCGTCCTCGCCGCCGGCCTCGGTGGTCCGGTCTTCGGCGCCCTCCAGTCCGACGGGGGCTTCACCCCCGCCGACGCGCCATCGGTCGCCGCCGTCGAGCGGATCGAGGCCGCGACCGGGAGGGGCGCCAGCCCCGGCGTCCTGCTCGTCGACCGTCCCGGCGCGCCGCCCGCGTCCGCCGCAGGCCGGGCGGAGGTCGCGGCCCTCGCCGAAGAGCTCGCGGCGATCGACGGCGTCGCCGCGGTGACGTCCATCGCGAACGCCGACGACCCCGCGCTCATCTCCACCGACGGGCGCAGCACCTTCCTGGCCGCGACGCTCGACACCCGCGCCGACGAGGAGGACGTCGCGACCGCCGTGGTCGAGGAGTTCGGCGACCGTGAGGGCGTCGAGGTCGGCGGCTCGGCCGTGGCGAACCTCCAGCTGAGCGAGCAGATCTCCGAGGACCTCGGGCGCGCGGAGCTCTTCGCGTTCCCCCTGCTGGTCGTCCTCTCGCTGCTGTTCTTCCGCGGCGCGCGCGCCGCGCTGATGCCGCTCGCCGTCGGCGTCACCACCGTGCTCGGCACCTTCCTGCTGCTGCGCGGCATCAACGAGCTCACCGCGCTGTCGATCTTCGCGCTCAACCTCGTCATCGGGCTCGGCATCGGCCTGGCCATCGACTACACGCTGCTGCTGCTCACCCGCTTCCGGGAGGAGATGGCAGTCCGCGGCCCCGGCCGCGAGGCGATCGTCGCAACCATGACCAGCGCCGGGAAGACCGTGGTGTTCAGCTCGGCCACCGTCGCGATCGCGCTCGCCACGCTCACGCTGTTCCCGCTCGGGTTCCTGCAGTCGATGGGGATCGGGGGCGCGGTCGTCGCGGTCGTCGCGGGCGCCGCATCGCTCATCATCGCGCCCGCGTTCTTCGCGATCTGGGGCCTGAAGCTGCAGACCCGGCGCGGCGACGCCGCGAACGCCGCGGCGGCCGGGCGGTGGCACCGCCTCGCGCACGCCGTGATGCGTCGCCCCGGCCCGATCGCCGCCGTGACGATCATCGTGATGCTGGCGCTGTCGCTGCCCGCGTTGCGTGCCGTGTGGACCCCCGTCGACAGCACGAGCATCCCGGCCGGGCTGAGCTCGCGCGTCGTCGCCGACACCCTGGCGCAGGACTTTCCGCGTGACGACAGCACCCCGATCACCGTGGCGGCCGTCGCCGACGACCCCGAGACGATCGCCACGCTGGCGCGCGACGCCCGCGGCGTCAGCGATGTGCGCACGGTTAGCGCCCCTCGTGAGCTCGGCGACGGGACGTGGCAGCTCGACATCACCGCGGCCGGCGGGGCCGCCGGACCGGCAGCCCGAGCCGCCGTCGAGGACCTGCGCGCGCTGGACACCTCCGCCACCGTGCTCGTCGGCGGGACCGCCGCCGAGTTCCTCGACCAGCAGGCCGCGATCGGCGACCGGCTCCCGCTCGCCGTCGCGGCGCTCGCCCTGCTCACGTTCATCGTGCTCTGGCTCATGACCGGCTCGGTGGTCCTGCCGATCAAGGCGCTCATCATGAACGCTCTGACCGTGGGCGTCGCGCTGGGCGTCCTCACGCTCATCTTCCAGGACGGGCGCCTGGAGGGACTGCTCGGCTACACCAGCAACGGCGGCATCGAACCGACCGACTTCCTGGTCACCGCCGCCCTGGTGTTCGCCCTGTCGACCGACTACGGCGTCTTCCTGCTGGGCCGGATCAAGGAGGCGCGCGAGGAGGGCCTCGGCGAGCGCGAGGCCGTCGCCGAGGGGCTGGGCCGCACCGGCGCGGTCGTCACGGCCGCGGCCATCCTGCTCGCGGTCGCGATCGGCGCGTTCGCGACGTCCGAGGTCGTCTTCATCCAGCAGATCGGGGTGGGTACCGCAGTCGGCGTCCTGGTCGACGCCCTCATCGTGCGCGCGCTGCTGGTGCCTTCGCTCATGGCGATGCTCGGGTCCTGGAACTGGTGGTCGCCTGCCCCGCTGCGCCGCCTGCATGAGCGGATCGGGGTGCGGGAGGAGCCGGTGCCCGCGGTCGGCTGACCGCGGGCGCAGGGCCTTTATCTGCGCCTTCTGTCTCCTTCAGGGAACCTTTGCCGCGGCGTTAGCCAGCACGCAGCAGCCCCCTCCACAGTGCTCTGCATGTACCCCAAGACCGCACTGGCGACCGTCGCCGTGGCCGCCACCGCGGCCGTAGGCGGCGCCGTGGCTTTCGATCAGCTGTCGCCCTCAGACCCCTCGCGGCCCCAGGCCGCAGCGCCCGCCACCGCGGGCGCCAACCGCCCCGTCTCCGACGAGACGTCCACCGCCCGTCAGGTCTACGACGGCGCGAAGAACTCCATCGCCTTCATCCAGGTCGCCGGCCAGCAGGGCCAGGGCGCCGGGTCCGGCTTCGTCGTCTCCGACGACGGCCTGATCGTCACCAACGCCCACGTCGTCAGCGGGGCGATGCAGATCGGCGTCAAGCTCGGGACCGACGGTGACACCAAGCCGGCGCAGCTCGTCGCAGCCGACGTGTCCAACGACCTCGCGCTGCTCAAGGTCGACGCGAGCGGCCTGACGCCGCTGTCGCTCGGCGGCGAGGCGAACGTCGGCGATGCCACGTTCGCGATCGGCAGCCCGTTCGGCCTCGACCAGACCCTGACGACCGGCATCGTGTCGGCGCTCAACCGCCAGATCCAGGCCCCCAACGGCGCAACGATCAGCGGGGTCATCCAGACCGACGCGGCCATCAACCCGGGCAACTCGGGCGGCCCGCTCCTCGACGGTGAGGGGCGCGTCATCGGCGTCAACTCGCAGATCGCTTCCGCCGGCGGTGGCAACGTCGGCATCGGCTTCGCGGTCCCCGCCGCGACGGTGCAGCAGTTCCTCGACCGTGCGAAGTCCGGCGATGCCGGCGACGTGCAGCAGCAGGAGCAGCCGCAGCAGCAGGACCCGTACGGCCAGCAGCAGTCGCCGTACGGGCAGGAGTCCTCCCCTGGCAACGGCTATGGACAGGAGCCCGAGCCCGAGAGCAGCAATCCCCTCCAGGAGCTGTTCTCCTGACGCACCTCCCGCCGGCGGCCGCATGATGCGGTCGCCGGTTCGTCAGTCCTCGATGCGCTCCCAGTGGATCGCCTCGGGCACCTCTTCGAGGTCCTCGGCGATCTCCTCCCAGTGCAGCTTGCGGTCGATCGCCTCCTCCACGGTCATCGGCACCGCCGCGCAATCGTGCTCGCTGCACACGCCCACCCCGCCGGTGACGAGCGACACGCCCACGAGCTTGTCCCCCTCGGCGGAGAGACAGAGCATCGGGTGGTAGTGGCAGTCCTCGTAGAAGTCACCGCGCGCGATGCGCTCGGTGCTGACCGATCCCGGGATGTACATGGTGTCCCGATTGATCGGTCGCCGGGCGCCGCTGCTGAGGCGGGTGGACGACGTGCAGGAGATCGCCCAACGGCGTCGACGGCGATCAGCGCCGGCGGAGGGCGCGGCGCGCGCGGATACTGCCGGTCACGACGTTGTCGGCCACGCGCGCTTCGGGCTGCGCGGCCGTGACGGTCACGGTGTCGGTCAGCCTGCCCGGGCGGGTCGCCCGCACGCGCAGCGTGACGGTGACCCGACGGCCCGCCGCGATCGTCCCCAGCGGGCAGCGCACCGTGGCGCGCCCCCAGCAGCGCCCCGCCGGGCCGCGCACGGAGACGAGCCGCAGACCGTCACCGAGCCGGGCGACGAGCCCGGCCTTCGTCGCGGTCGCGGGGCCGCGGTTGCTGACGCGCAGCCGGATGGTCTGCGTGCGCCCGACACGGACGCGGGCGCGCGGGCCGGAGCGCATGAGGACGAGGTCGGCCGCCGTGGGCGCGGCGGCCGCCGCCGGGACGGGCACGGGAATCGTGGCGCCGGGGACGAAGACCGTGACGGGCTCCGGTGCGGCGGGAACGACCGGAGCGGGCGGCTGCTCGACGGCCGGCGGGAGCGCCGGCGTCGTGAAGGTCCGGTCCTCCCCGACCGTCGTGATCGTCCCGCTGCTCGCGACGAGCCGGTAGTGGTAGGTCGTGTTCGGCAGCAGCCCGGTGATCGGCTCGGAGACCAGGACGCCGGACGCGCTGCTCGTCTGGCGCTCGAGCGTGCTCTGGCCGTACGCGATCGTCGTCCCGTAGTTGAAGTAGTGCGCGGTCTGCGCCCCGTCGGCCTCGACGAGGCCGTGCAGCGTCGCGCCGGTGGGCGTCAGCGCGCTCACCGGGCCTGTCGCGCCGGCCTGACAGCGGGGGGAGGCCAGCGTGGCCTGGGCCGTCGTGCCGCCGACTGTCCACCCAACGCCGTCGGGGTATCCCGAGACGTTGTAGATCGCACGGAACACGCGCGGGTACGAGCCTGGGTTGAAGACCGTCGGCTGCCCTTGGTAGCCGAGCCCCGGCGCGACCTGGTTCGCATCACCGAAGTCGATGAACTGCTGCTGGCCCGTGTTGACGTAGCCGAAGTAGATCCACCGGAGGTTCGGGTCGGTCCCCGACGGCGTGATGCAGTCGACGATCGGCACCGGGGCAGCGGAGGCGGGCGCCGCGAACGCGGCCGCGAGGGCGCACAGGCCCGTCGTGATGGCAGAAAGACGGCGCAACGTGGTGAGCCCGCGAGCGTCGGTGCTCCACGGGGTGTCAAACGCTACCGGCCCAGGCAACCCCTTGGGGGTCCGCTCACTGATCTTGGGGGTCGGTGTCGGGTCGCTCCCGATGGCAGGCGCCCCGCCGCGCGGGAGGGTTGGGGTATGACGACCACCAGCCACACCCACACCACCCTCCTGCGGC
This sequence comes from Actinomycetota bacterium, assembly GCA_005788585.1. The sequence continues at coordinate 23,836 of SYBY01000333.1, forward strand.
GCGCGGGGATCGTCCTCGCTCTGCTCGCAGCCTGCTACGGCGCCCTCGGCGCCGCCACCGCTCAAGCCAGCACCCTGACGTATGAAGGGGGGACGCTGGTCCTGAGAGCCTCGCCCGGCGAAGCGAACTTCGTGGGCATCGGCGCTCACGCCGACCAGCCCGGGATGCTCGCCGTCAACGACACGGACAAGCCGGTCACGTCTGAGTGCACGTTCGACAGCGAATACCACCGGTGGGCCACCTGCCCGATCCCGGCCAACGGCATCCACATCGAAACCGGCGACGGCAAGGACATCGTCAACATCGGCGACGACCTGCCCGCGACCATCCCCGTCACGATCGACGGCGGCGCCGGCGACGACACGCTGCGCGGCGCGCCGTTCGGCGAGATCCGCGAGACGATCCTCGGCGGTCCCGGCAACGACAAGATCACCGGGGGCGCGGCGGACGACGTCATCCGCGGCGGCGAGGGCGACGACGAGCTCGAGGGCCAGACCGGCAACGACCAGCTCTACGGCGAGGGCGGCAACGACAAGCTGCGCGGCGACGGCTACCGCGACCAGTTCGCCGACGTCATCGACGGCGGCGCGGGCTACGACCAGACCGACGGCGACTGGATGGTCGAGTCGGGCAAGTTCCAGCCCCCGATCACGGTGAGCCTCGACGGCGCGGCCAACGACGGCCGCCCGGGTGAGAGCGACAACGTCACGGGCCTGGAGAAGATCTACCTCAACGCGCCCGCCACCCTCATCGGCGGCAACGACGCCGACGAGTTCACCGTCTTCAACACCGGCGACGGCTCGACCAAGCTGGTCGGCAACGGCGGCAACGACAAGCTCAACGCGTTCGACCACAGCGACGAGGTCGACGGCGGCGCCGGCGACGACCAGCTCGCCGGCGGCTACGGCGACGACACCGTCACCGGCGGCCCGGGCCGCGACCAGATCCACGGCGACGCCCCGAGCAGCGCGTGCAACTACATCCAGTGCCGCCTGCCGTTCGGCAACGACACGATCTACGCCCAGGACGGCGAGGTCGACTCGATCGACTGCGGCATCGGGAACGACACCGCGTACGTCGACGCCAACGACGTCGTCAGCGGCTGCGAGAACGTCATCAAGGGCTCCGGGCCCGCGGGCGGCGGTCAGCAGGGCGGCGGCACGGCGACCGCCTCGGCGCTCCCGCTGAAGCTCCGTGGCACGAAGCTCGCCAAGGCCCTGCGCAAGGGCTTCGTCGTCGACGTGACCGCGCCCGGCAAGGGCAAGGTCTCGGTCGTCGCGACCCGGGCGGGCAAGACCGTCGCGAAGGGCGCCGCCAAGGCGTCCGGCGCCAAGAAGGTCGGCGTGAAGCTGCGCTTCACCAAGGCCGGGAAGCGGTCGCTGCGCCGTGCCAAGAGCGCGACGCTGGCGCTGAAGGTGACGTTCACGCCCGCCAAGGGCCCGAAGGTCACGGCGTCACACCGGATCTCGCTCAAGCGATAAACCGGGGAGGCGGCGTAAGAACGGCCGGGGTCGTAGGTTGCACGATCGCAACCTCGACCCCGGAGTTCGTTCATGTCCCGCCGCCTGCTCTTCACCGTCCTGACCGCCGCCGCGGCTTTCACCGCGCTGGCTCCCTCCGCACAGGCCGGTCTCGGCACCTGGACCAGCCTCGGTGGACTGACCACCGCCGCCGGTGCAGACCACGTGCGCGAGTACACCACGGGCGCGCTACCAGCGCAGGTCTACGCCGCTACGGAGGACGACGGGGTCTTCCGCTCGACGAACGCCGGCGTGAGCTGGTCGGCCTTCAACAGCGGCCTGGAGGGGATCCCGGGCGCGAAGAACGTCCGCACCGTCTTCAAGGACGGCAGCCGCATGCTCGCCGGGACGAGCGCCGGCCTGTTCGCCTCGACGAACGGCGGCGCCTGGCAGCCGATCGCGCAGGGGCCGGAGGACAACCCGGCGCAGCCCAAGAAGCTGAACACCGCCGTCCAGACGCTCTACCAGGTCCCCGGGGGCGCGCTCCTGGCCGGCGGGTTCTCCAGCGGCGTCTTCCGCAGCACGGACGGCGGCAACACCTGGATCCACCCGGCGCCGGGCAACGGCATGCCGGCCGCCACGACGGTCTGGCACATGACGTCGTTCGTGCCCAACGTGGTCTTGGCGGCCACGAGCAGCGGCATCTTCCGCTCGCTGGACGCCGGCGCCTCCTGGACGCCCGCAGGTGAC
>SYBY01000039.1 GCA_005788585.1 Actinomycetota bacterium
GCTACCCGCCGTTCAGCCTGCAGCCCTGAGCCGCGCCTCCAGCTCGTCCGGCGGCAGGGGCCGGTCGAGCAGGAAGCCCTGGGCGTACTGGCAGCCGAGCTCCTTCAGGCGGTCGAGCTGCGCCTCGGTCTCGACGCCCTCGGGGATGACGTCCACGCCGAGGGCGCTGGCCATGCGGACGATGGCGGTGACGATCGCGAGGTCGCCGCTCTCGTCGTCGGCGATGCCGTCGATGAACGAGCGGTCGATCTTCAGGACCTCGATCGGGTAGCGCTTGAGGTAGCTCAGCGACGAGTACCCGGTGCCGAAGTCGTCGATGACGAGGCGCACGCCCAGGCGCTGCAGCCGGCGCAGGGTGTCGGCGGTGGTCTGCGCGTCCTCGATGAGCACGTGCTCGGTGATCTCCAGGCCGACGTCGTTCGGGTGCACGCCGGCCTCGTCGATGGCCTCCGCGACGGTGTCGACGATGTCGTGCTGCGTGACCTGCCGGGCGGAGAGGTTGACGGTGATCCGCAGGTCCTCGGCGGCGTCGACCGACCGGCGCCAGCGGGCCAGCTGCCGGCATGCGCGCTGGAGCACCCACGCGCCGAGCGGCACGATGAGCCCGCTCTCCTCGGCGATCGGGATGAACTGGTCGGGACCGACGAGCCCGCGCTCGGGATGGTTCCAGCGCACGAGCGCCTCGCAGCTGGCGATGCGCCCGGAGCGCAGGTCGTGGATCGGCTGGAAGAAGAGCTGGAGCTCCTCGCGGTCGAGCGCGCGGCGCAGCTCGTTCTCGACCTGCAGGCGCGCGACGGCACGCGCGCGCATGCCCTCGTCGAAGACCTCGTAGCGGCCGCGGCCGGCCTCCTTCGCGCGGTACATCGCGGCGTCGGCGTCGCGCAGCAGCTCGGAGGCCTCGATGTGCGAGTCGGCCACGACGAGGCCGACGCTGGCCGTCGCGAACTGCTGCTCGCCGCCGAGAGCGAACGGGCGCAGGAAGCACGCGCCCAGGCGCTCGGCCATCTCCTGCGCCTCGCGCTCGTCCTCGAGGTCCTCGCAGAGGACGGCGAACTCGTCGCCGCCGTGCCGGGCGACCGTGTCGCTCGCGCGGACCGCGCCGGAGAGGCGGGGCGCGACCTCGCGCAGCAGCTCGTCGCCGACGAGATGACCGAGGGAGTCGTTGATGAGCTTGAAGCGGTCGATGTCGAGCAGCAGGACCGCCAGGGGTGACCGGTCGCGCTCGCTGCGCGCCAGCGCCTGGGCGAGACGGTCGCGGAACAGGACGCGGTTCGGCAGGCCGGTGAGCGGGTCGTGCATCGCGTCGTGGCGGGCCTGGTCCTCGGCACGGCGCGCGGCGATCGCCGTCGCGAGCACGTGGGAGACCGCCTGCAGCAGGTTCGTGTCGTCGTCGGTGAAGACGCGGCGTTCCTGGCTGTAGGCCCCGAGCATGCCGAGCGGGCGATCGCGCTCGCCGAGCGGCACCGCCGTCCCGCTGATGATCCCGTGCTCGCGCAGCGGCTCGATCATCACCCCGCTGGGGCTCTCGTCGAGATCGAGGAACGTCACCGGCCCGCGCTCGAGGCGCCGGAACGCGGCGGTCCGGACGTCGTCGGGGGCGCGCATCCGCGAGCCGAGCATGCCGCTGTTCAGCCCGACGCCGGCGGCGACGAGCATCTCGTGGCTGCCGCGCTCGAACTCCAGGACGACGGCGAGCGGCACGTCGAGGGTGCGGGAGACCGCCTCGCAGGCCTCGCGCAGCAGGTCGGGGACCGGCATGCCCGTCAGCGCGCGCTCGCCGAGCGCGGCCACCGCCGACTGCTGGGCCAGGCGCCGCTCGAGCTCCTGGGCGTCGCGCCGGCGGGCGGTGATGTCCTGCGTCGAGCAGCGCACCTCCGCCACCCGGCCGTCGTCGCCGGTGATCCCCGCGCACGTGGTCTCCAGCCAGCGCACGTCTCCGCGCGCGTTGCGCAGCCGGTAGGCGACCGTGACGGTCTGCCCCGCGCGCACGGCCGGATCGATCTCCGCGCGGACCCGCGCGCGGTCGTCCTCGTGAACCAGCTCGTAGATCGACCGGCCGACGAGCTCCTCCTGCTCGATCCCCAGCTCGCTCACCGAGGGCGAGACGTAGAGCACGGTGCCGTCAGGGCTGTGGCGGGTGACGATGTCGGTCGCGTGCTCGGCCAGTGACCGGAACGCCGTCTCGCGCTCACGCAGCTCGAGCTCGGCCTGCTGGCGCTGCGACGCGTCGAACGTGACGACGAGACCTCCGACCACGGTGCCGTCGCTGTCGACGACCGGTGAGGCCACCGCCAGATGCAGCGCGCGCTCGTCCGGCGTGGACAGCTCGAAGCGCCGGTCCTCCCCGGCGAGCACGGCGCGCCAGACGGTCTCGGACGGCGCGACGACGCCCGCGGGCAGCACCTCGGAGATCAGACGACCGCGGCCCGGTCCGTCGATGACCCGCAGCTCCTGGTCGAACCGGTGGACTCCGACGCCCGGAACCGCGCCCGCGTCCGCGCCTGCGGCCGTGGCACGGCCGTGTTGAGGGACAGAGGAGTCGCGCCGGGTCGGCACCGTCACGAGGCCAACTATCGGCAATTTGCCCTGCTAACTCAAGGTGGCACGTCAGCGCTCGTCGCCCAGGCACCCCGGAACACCTGCGCCCACCGGCCGGTCTGAGGACTACGCTCCGCCCATGACGCCCAAACTGGACACCGCCGGCACGCTCGAGCGGATCTTCGAGATGTACTCCCGGCAGTTCGGCGTGCTGCTGCCCGCCGCGCTCATCATCTACCTGCCCGTCGCGATCTTCCAGGTGATCGCCGGCACGAACTTCGTCCTCCTGCTGCTCGCCTCGATCTTCGCGCTGATCGCCGGCACCCTGTTCCAGGGCGCCGTCGTCCAGGCCGTCCGCGACATGCAGGACGGCAAGCGCGACTTCTCGGTCGGAGAGCTCATCTCGTCGGCCGTCCCGTTCATCGCGCCGCTGCTCGGCGCGGGCATCCTCGCGGGCCTGGGCATCGGCATCGGCCTCATCCTGCTGATCGTCCCCGGGCTGTTCCTGCTGACGATCTGGGCGGTCATCGCGCCGGTCATCGTCGTCGAGAAGACCGGCGTCTTCCCGGCCTTCGGACGCAGCAGGGAGCTCGTCAAGGGCCAGGGCTGGCGCGTCTTCGGCGTCCTCATCGTGATGTTCCTCATCACGATCATCGCCCAGCAGATCCTGCTGGTCATCGGCGAGGGCATCGGCGACGAGATCGGCCGCGGTGTCGGCTTCCTCGTGGCCGCGACGCTCACCGCCCCGCTCGGTGCGCTCACCGCGGCCATCCTGTACTTCACGCTCAAGGGCCTGAAGGGCGAGGCCGCGGCGCCGCCCGTCGAGTCCGCGCCGCCCGCCGACTCGCCGTTCGGCGGCCCGGCATCGGGCGGTCCGTCGCCCTTCGGCCAGTAGCCGGGAGATGGACACCGCGCTCGTCGCGCCGCGGCCCGGCGGGCGCACCTTCACGGCGGAGGTCATCGCCGGGCTCGGGGACACCGCGCCCGGCGGGCGGGTCCGCGTCGATGCGATCGCGCGGTGGCTGCAGGACGTCGCCTACCGCGACGTCGGCGACGCCGGGCTGCTCGACGACGGCACGTGGATCGTGCGGCGGCTGCGCATGCGCGTGGAGGCGTTCCCGCGCTTCGACGAGCGCTGCGAGCTGACCACCTTCTGCAGCGGCGTCGGCGCCGTCCTCGCCGAGCGCCGCACCACGATCCGCGGCGCCGCGGGCGCGCACGTGGAAGCGGTCGCGCTGTGGGTGCACCTCGAGCCCGGCGGCGACGGGCTGCGGCCGCCGTCGGACGCCTACCGCGCGGTGTACGGCACGAGCGCGGGCGACCGCCGCGTGCGGGCGCGGCTGTTCCATGACCCCAAGCCGCCGGACGATGCCCCCGCGCGCCCGTTCGCCTTCCGCGCCGCCGACCTCGACGTCGCGGACCACGTCAACAACGCGGCGTACTGGACCGCGCTGGAGGAGCTGCTCGCCGGTGCCGATGATCCGGCCGTGCCCTTCGACGCCGAGATCGAGCACCGCGCGCCCGGCGACGCCGGGACCGTGACGATCGCCGGTCGCCCCGCCGCCGCCTGGATCGTCGACCCCGCCGGCACGACCCTCGCGACCATCAGGGAGCTCACCGCATGACCGTCTCCGACGACCGCTACCTGCCTATCGCCGAGCACGGCCTGATCGGCGACCTCCAGACCGCCGCGCTCGTGGACACGCGCGGGGCGATCTCGTGGTTCTGCTGCCCGCGCTTCGACTCTCCCAGCATCTTCGCCTCGCTCCTGGACGCCGACCGCGGCGGGCACTTCTCGATCACCGTCCCGGGCGAGGACGTCGTCGTCAAACAGCTGTACCTGCCCGACACGGCGATCCTCGTGACGCGGTTCCTGACCCCGGGCGGGGTCGGGGAGGTCGTCGACTTCATGCCGATCAGCGACCCGTCGGTCGCCACCGACCACCACCGCATCATCCGCGCCGTGCGCGTGGTGCGCGGCGAGGTCACGTTCGAGATGGAGTGCACGCCGCGCTTCGACTACGGGCGTCGCGACCACGGACTGCACCTGACCGATCACCACGCGATGTTCACGACACCCGTGCAGGAGATCACGCTGCAGTCGACCGCGAAGCTCGAGCGCCTCGGCGAGCACGACGTGCGCGCGACCTTCACCCTGGCGGCCGGCGACGAGGGCGGCGTGGCGCTCGCCGCCGGGGCACCCGGACTGTCCCCGGGACCGCTGCAGGTCGGGCAGGTGCGCGAGCTGGGCGACCAGACCGCGAAGTTCTGGCGCGACTGGCTGCACGGCTGCACCTACCAGGGGCGCTGGCGCGAGACCGTCCGCCGCTCGGCCCTGACGCTGAAGCTGCTGACGTACGCCCCGACCGGCGCACCGGTCGCGGCGCCGACCACCAGCCTGCCCGAGCAGCTCGGGGGCGAGCGCAACTGGGACTACCGCTACACGTGGATCCGCGACGCGTCCTTCAGCCTCCAGGCGCTGCTGCAGCTCGGGTTCGCCGACGAGGCCGAGGCGTTCGCCCGCTGGCTCGACGACCGCGTCGTCGAGCAGGCGGGCGACGAGTCCGGCCCGCTGAAGGTCATGTACCGCGTCGACGGGTCCAGCGACCTCGACGAGGTCTCGCTCGAGCACTGGGAGGGCTACGAGGGCTCGGCTCCCGTCCGCGTCGGCAACGGCGCCGCCGACCAGCTCCAACTCGACATCTACGGCGAGGCGCTCGATTCGATCTACCAGGCCACGCGCCACGGCCGCCCTGTGACGCACCACGGCTGGCTCAAGCTCTGCCGCATCGTCGACTGGCTGTGCGAGCACTGGGACGCGCCGGACGAGGGGATCTGGGAGACGCGCGGCGGGCAGAAGGCCTTCACGTACAGCCGCCTCATGTCGTGGGTTGCGCTCGACCGCGCGATCCGTATCTCCCGCCACCGTGGCCTGCCGGCGGACATCACACGGTGGCGGGCCTCGCGCGACGCGATCTACCGGCAGATCATCGAGCATGGCTGGGACGCCGATCGCGCCGCGTTCGTGCAGCACTACGACGGCGGCATCGTCGACGCCGCGCTGCTGAAGATGCCGCTGGTCGGGTTCCTCGCGCCGAGCGATGAGCTGTGGCACCAGACCCTGGCCGCGATGCGCGAGGACCTCGTCTCGGACAGCCTCGTCTACCGCTACGACCCCGCGGCGTCACCGGACGGTCTGCGCGGCAGCGAGGGCACGTTCTCGCTGTGCACCTTCTGGTTCGTCGACGCGCTCGCGCGGACCGGCGAGCTCGACGAGGCGCGGCTGACCTTCGAGAAGATGCTGACGTACGCCAACCACCTCGGCCTGTTCAGCGAGGAGATCGGGCCGACGGGCGAGCAGCTCGGCAACTTCCCGCAGGCGTTCACGCACCTCGCGCTCATCAGCGCGGCGGTGAACCTCGACGAGGCGCTCAACGAGCGCGAGCGCGTCCGTTAGCGGATCGCCCGCAGGCGGCGTGCGACCGTCCGCGCGCTGACCTCGCCGTCGCGATCGGCGGCCTCCGCGGTCGGCAGCGTCCCCGCGTGGGTGAGCATGAAGTCGACGACCGCGGCCGCCGTGTCCTCCGGCTGGCCGTCGTTCTGGCGCGGCGAGGCGGTGACGACATCGAGGTGGTCGTAGCCCGGCAGCGTCACCGCAACGTCGCCCGGACGGGCCGGCGGCGCCTTGCGGTCGGTCACGCCGTCTGCGGCGAACACCGTCAGGCGCGGCCGTGCCGCGGGCCCCCCGGCGTAGCGGACGTGCGCGAGGTCGCCCGCCCGGAACCCGGCCTGGGAGAAGCCGACGTCCGTGGTGATGCGGGTGGGGAAGTACTCCTCGGCGAAGTCGAGCGGCCCGTTGCCGAGCACCCGCGCCATGTCCTGGATGTCGGTGACCTCGCTCTCCGGCGTGCTGTACGGCAACCCGTTCGGCTGCGGGAAGGCCGGCAGCGCGTCGTCGAAGTTCGCCCAGCCGTAGAGCTGGCCGGTCGCCGTCGGGAAGAGCAGCGACCCGCCCTGCGACCAGGCCTTGCGACCGACCGGGCCGCGGTCATACACGCCGAGGCTCGTGCGGATGAAGCTCAGCGGCTGCGTGTCGTCGTCGAGGAACGCGCCGAGCAGCGCCTCGCCGGTCAGCTGCTGGCGGCGCAGCATCGCGACGGGGGCGACGAGGTCGGCCGCCGTGCGCGAGTGGAACAGGCGCAGTCCCTGCTCGGCCGCGCCGCGCGTGGGAATGCGCGCCACGAGGTCGGACGTGTCGGTGTCGGGCCGCAGCTGGGCGGTCACGCCGACGCCGAGGAGCGTGCCCATCGTCTCGGGCCCGATGAAGCCGAAGTCCACGACGCGCAGCGACGAGTTCACGAACGACGTGACCGCGTGGTACGCGTACGAACGGGTGCGCTGCACCGACTCGCTGACCAGCGGGACGTCGCCCAGGCCCGAGGGGTCGGCCGTCACGACGCTGTCGAGCGCGATCGACGCGCGGCACAGCTCGTAGCCGGCGTCGCCGGTGGTGGCGTCGTCGCCGTCGAAGTCCCAGGCCATGAGCTGGCCGGTGAGCGAGCCGCCGAGGCTGTGCCCGCCGCAGAACAGCTTGCGCGCCCGCACGTCGGCGTCGGGCATGCCGTCCACGATGACGGTGCGGTAGTCCTCGATCGTCTGCTTGAGATCGAAGTGCGCCGCGATGGCGACCTGGCCGTTCTTCAGGAAGCCGCCGAACGTGCGCCCCTCGACCTCCTTGCGGCCGAAGTAGTAGTCCAGCGCCGCGGCCGGGTCGTTCGCGCGCAGCGCGGCGTCGAGCCCGTGGCGGTCCTCCAGGCAGTTCGAGCGGCGGTCCAGCGCCCACACCTCGACGCTCCGCCCCCGCTCGGCGGCGAGCTGCACGACCCCCAGGCCGTGCATCTCCAGCGAGCCCGCGCCGCCCAGCACGCCGGGCATGTTCACGAAGACGGCGTCGGCCTGCTGCGGGTCGGCGGGCCCACCGGCGCGGCGGTAGCGGTAGTAGCGCAGCTGGTCGCAGGCCGCCGGGTGGGCGGGCACGCCCGCGGGCATCGGGGCGTCGAGCGTGACGAGCGAGCGGGTGACGTCGGCGAACGGGCCGGGCGGAGTGGCGAGCGGCTGCTCGGTCCGCGCCGCGGATGCCGCCGCGGGGGCGAGCAGCGCGACGGCGGCGCTCACCAGCGCGGCACGGCGGACCTGCGGGAACCTGCGATGCACAGCCGTCTCCCCCCGGAAACTGGACGAACGCCCAAGAGTCTACGGCTCGAGGACGACCTTGCCCACAGCCTGGCGCGCGTCGATGACCTTCAGCGCGTCGGCGGCATCCTCGAGCGCGAAGCGCGGCCCAACGATTGGACGCACGTGGCCGGAGGCGATGAGCTGGTCGATCGCGTCACCGGCCTCGGCGGCGTACGCCGGGTTCGCCAGGAGGTACTCGCCCCAGCCGGCACCGATGACCTCGGTGTTCTTCAGCAGCAGCCGGTTGACCTTGACCTCGGGGATCGACCCGCCCGTGAAGCCGACGACCACGACGCGACCGGTCCGAGCGAGCGAGCGCAGGCTGTCGGTGAACCGATCGCCGCCGACCGGGTCGATGACGAGATCCACCCCGCCGCCCGACAGCGCGACCGCGTCGTCCTTCCACGCGCCGTCACTGCGCACCACGTGATCGGCGCCGGCGTCCGTGGCGATCTTCGCCTTCTCGTCGGAGGAGACGACGGCGATCGTCGTGGCGCCCAGGCCCTTCGCGACCTGGATCGTCGCGGTGCCCACGCCCCCCGCCGCCCCGTGGATGAGCACCGTCTCACCGGCGCGCAGGCGCCCGCGGGTGACGAGCGCGAAGTACGCCGTGTGGTAGTTGAGGACGAGTCCCGCGCCCTGGGCGAAGTCGAGCGCGTCGGGGAGCGCGAACGTGTAGTTCACGGGCGCGACGGCCTGCTCGGCGAACCCGCCGAGGAAGCAGAAGGCGGCCACGCGATCGCCCGGCTGCAGCGACGTGTCGCCCGCGACGGCGCGCACGGTGCCTGCCACCTCGCTGCCTGGGACGAACGGCAGCTCCGGCTTCATCTGGTACTCGCCGCGGGTCTGCAGGACCTCGGGGAACGACACCCCGGCGGCTTCGACGTCGACGACCACGCCGGCACCTGGCGTCATGAAGTGCGACGGCTCGGGGATCGGGAGGTCCACGAGCTTCAGGGCGGAGTCCGGGCCGGAGTAGTCGACGATCTGGAGGGCGCGCATGACCCAGGAAAGTACGCGTCCTGTCCACCGTTGGTCTCGGTAGGCCGCAGCAGGAGTAGGTTGGACGCCATGCTCCGCGCTCCGGCCGTCCTGGTCGCCCTCGCCCTCCTGGCCGCCGCTCCAGGGGCCGCCGACGGGGCGACGGCCAAGAAGCCGCGCTGCAAGAAGGGCCAGGTGGCGTGGAAGCTCGAGGGACGCACCCGCTGCGTGAAGGCCGTGAAGGTCACGCTCCCGCGCAAGCCGGCGCGACGTTCGCAGCTCGCGGTCACCCGGCTCCTGGAGGGGGCGACGGCGTCGAAGCCGAAGCTGCCCGCCACGGAGCTGACGCCCGCCATGCGCGCGCTGCTGCGCCGCCCGTCGGTCGTCGCGGCCGCCGTGCAGGCCGAGGCGCTCGCGCGCACGCGCGCCACCGCGTCGCGGGTGACACCCCGTGCGTCGCAGACCCTGACGGGCCCGTCCTTCTCCGAGACCGCTGGCTCGGCCACCATGACCGGCACCACGAGCGCCACGCTGAGCGACACCGGCCGGGTGGCCATCGAGCTGGGGCTGCGACTCGCGCAGGGCGGCGCATCCACCGAGATGAAGGTCGGCGTGGAGCTCAGCCCGGACGCGAGCATCACGAACCTGTGCCCGGACGAGACCGGCAGGGTGGTGGTCGAGCGGACCACCGGCGGCAGCCTGACGACGCTGGTGCGCAAGGGCGGCAACGTCGAGAGCGCCGAGACCGTGCGCGCGCGGACGACGACGCGGTCCGTCGGCCAGGTCGGCTCCGACGGCCGGCTGGACACCGTCACCTCCAGCGCGACGACGACCACCACGATCGCGCGCCGCGGGCTGCAGATCGCGATCACGACCCGTGAGTCGGTCGCCGGCCCGCACGGAGCCCCCGGGAAGTCGACGGGCACCCCGTCGGTCTCCGCGACGGTCAAGGGCGACGGGCTCTCGGGCGCCGAAGCGCGGGCGATCGAAACGAACCTCGCCACGAAGGCCGCGGCGGACGCCACCGACGCGAAGATCGAGAAGGGCATGAGCGACATCGGCCGCAACCAGCTCAACGAGGCGTCGAAGAACTGGGAGTCGCTGGAGAACAACGGCAGCAACGCGTGCCTGAAGGTCACCTGGACCCCCGGCCCCGGCACCGTGCTGAAGACCGGGCAGAGCAAGACCGTGAAAGGGCGGGCCGTTGCACGCAACGGCGGGAAGTCCGTGGCGGCGACGTGGACCGTCGTCTCGGTCGACCCCGGCAGGTTCACCGGTGGCGGTGCGGCGGGACCCGGCGGCCAGACGTTCACAGCGACTGGCGGCAAGCGCAGCGCGACGGGCGACACGGTCGTCGCCAGCGTCGTGGTCGCGTCCGTCGCAGGCCGCGTGCGCGAGCCGTGGGTCGCGAAGGACCAGCCGTCGTTCGCGTTCGAGCTCGACGATCGCCCCACGGGCGAGTTCGCCACGCACAGCGCCACCGGCTGGCTCAACACCAAGACGACGCTCAAGCTCGTGCCGGACAGCAGCCCCGCCCGCTTCGAATCGGGTCCGGTCACCCTGTCCTGGCAGCAGGTGACGGCGACGTCGAAGATCCCGCCGTGCACCTACCACTCGCCTCTGGGCGGCGGCACGATGAGCGTCACCGCGGTGCAGACCGGAGAGCAGCTCACGGTCACCATGGACTTCACCAAGGACAGCAGCGTGTCGTGGACGGTCAGCTGCCCGAGCGACGACGGGCCTCCGGCCGAGGTGGCTGGTCAGGCAGGGGTCAGCGTCCTGGCGATGCGCCCGCTGACGTTCACGGTGCCCATGGCCGGCGGCGTGCAGCCGATAGCCGGCGAGGTGCTCCTCGGCAGCGACGGCTTCCGGTCGAACGGCACGGTCACGGTCACGCCGGTGGGAGGCTGATCGCCCTGAGGTGCGACGTGGTGCTGCGCGGTGCGGCGATCACCGCGGTCGGTGCGCAGGCCGCGCACGCCGAGGCCCTCGGCTTCGACGGGATCGGCGTGACCGAGACCAACGGCAATCCGTTCCTCGCCGCGGCGCAGGCGGCTCAGACCACGGAACGCGCGCGGATCGCGACCGCCATCGCGCTCGCGTTCCCGCGCACGCCGATGGACGTCGCCTACACGGCGTGGGACCTCCAGGCGCTGTCGGGCGGCCGCTTCGCACTGGGGCTCGGGACCCAGGTGCGGGCGCACGTCGAGCGCCGGTATGGCGCGGTGTGGTCGCGGCCGGCGGCGCGGATGCGCGAGTACATCCTCGCGCTGCACGCGATCTGGGACGCGTGGGAGACGGGCGGCCCGCTCGCCTTCGAGGGGGAGATCTACCGCCACACGCTCATGCCGCCGAACTTCCGCCCTTTGCCGGCGGCGCACCCTCGCCCGCCGGTCCTGCTGGCGGCGGTGCGCGAGCGGATGACGGAGGTCGCCGGAGAAGTCGCCGACGGCCTGCTCGGCCACGCCTTCTGCACCGCCGACGTCCTGCGGGACGTCACGCTCCCGGCGCTCGAACGTGGACTCGAGCGCGGCGGACGGGCACGCACCGACGTCGAGGTCACCGCGTCGGTCTTCGTCGCAGGCGACGACGAGGCGTGGGAGGCCAACCGGCGGCGCGTCGCGTTCTACGGCTCGACCCCCGGGTACCGCCACGTGCTCGACCACCACGGGCTCGGGGAGCTGTTCGAAGCCCTTCACGCGCGCTCGCGCGCGGGCGCGTGGGACGAACTGCCGGGGTTGATCGACGACGACGTCCTCGCGCTGTTCTGCGTCCGCGGTGACGAACCCGGCGCGATCGCCGCCGAGGTCACGGCGCGGGTCGGCGGCCTGGCCGACCGCGTGTGCCTGGTGACGGAGGCCGCGGATCCGTCGGCCGTCGCGCCGATCGCGTCGGCGCGCTGAGCGGCGGACACCGCCTCGACGTCGTGTCAGAGGTCGATGAGGAAGTGCGAGACGACGAGCGCGCCGGTGTAGAACGTCGAGACGGCCGCGGCGAGGGCGATCCGCCGTGGCCACACGGCTGAACGTCGAAATGTGGTGGCACCAGCCGCCACATCTCGACGCTCGGCGCCCGGAACCGCCGCATTTCGACGTTCGGCGTTGTAGGCGACGGCGGCGGCCCAGCCGAGCGCCGCTTCGGCCGGCAGGACGTAGAGCGCGATGCCCGCCAGCTCGAACGGGTCGCCCGCCGGCTCCCACAGCTCGAGCGTCGGCGCCAGTAGCTCCGAGCCGAAGAAGATGCCGAACGCCGCCGCGGCCGCACGGCCGGGCCGGGCGTGCGTGAGCGCGAGCGCGAGGAACAGCGGCGCCACCCACATCCCGCCCATCGCGAGGTGGATGCTGTCGTCGACCCGCGGACCGCCGATCTCGGGGAAGCGCAGCGTCCCGATGAGGTCGGCGAGGATCCAGTCGGGGACGATCTGGAAGACCGAGACGGGCAGCAGCAGCGCCCACATGGCAAACCAGTCGTCACGGCCCACGGCGCGCGCCGTGAGCGGCAGCGCGACGTTGAACACGACGACCAGCGCGAGGACGAACCAGCCCTTGGCTGGCGGGTCGAGCAGCAGCGTCGCGGCGGTGCCGGCGAACAGCCCGGCGAAGACCGCCGCGACGGCGCGGACGTCGCGGGTCACGTGCGCGGCGCGATCGTCCCGTAGTTCATGCCGCCGTGGCGGTACGTCGGCTTGATCGGCCACTGCAGCCGCAGGTCGGCCAGCTCGGAGGACGGGATGACCTGGCGCCAGCGCGGGTCGGCCTTCGCCGGGTCGGCGAGCGTCTTCTCGAGCACCATCGAGTCGTACTGGTCCTGGGGGTCCTCGAGCGTGTTCGCGTTGGGCACGATCTCGCGGCCGAAGAACCGCGCGTACTTCCGCAGCCCGGGGATCTTCGAGAGCTCGGGCTGCCAGTTGTCCAGCGCGACGCCGTTCTCCGAGCTGACCCACACGCCGTCGGGCGTGTTGACCACGAGCGAGTGGTTGCCGTCGGTGTGCCCGGGCGTCCACGCGATCGCGACGCCGACGCCCAGCTCGACCGAGCCGTGCAGGCGGCCGAAGCGCTCGACCTGCGCGTCCTTCAGCCCGTCCGGGACGTACCACGCCCACTGCATCGGGTGGCCGTCCTCCATCGTCGCGATCTCGCTGTCCTGCGCGAGGACGATCGCGTTGGGGAACAGCGGCGCGCGGGGCGCGGCCTCGCCCGGGATCGGCGCGGTGGTGCC
>SYBY01000040.1 GCA_005788585.1 Actinomycetota bacterium
CCCGCGCGGATGACGCCGACCTGCCGGCACAGCGTGTCGACCGTGATGTCCGAGCCGGCGACGAGCGCGCCGGTGGACGACGCCTCCGCGTCGACGCGCGGCGGCGTGCGGCCGCCCTTCACCGCGAGGATCGGCGTCGTCCGTCCCATCCGCCGGGCGATGCGCGCGAACTTCCGCGGGTTGCCGAACGACTGCAGGTACAGGAGCGCGACCTCGGTGCGGGGGTCGTCCTCCCAGTACTGCAGGACGTCGTTGCCGCTGATGTCCGCCTTGTTGCCGACCGAGACGAAGGTGCTGAGGCCCAGCTGCGAGGTGCGGGCGCGCTCCATCAGCGCCAGGCCCATCCCGGCGCTCTGCGAGAGGACGCCGATGACGCCGGGGGCCGGCGGCACGGGGGTGACGCTCGCGTTCAGCGCGACGGCAGGGTCGGTGTTGATGAGCCCGAGCGCGTTGGGCCCCACGATCCGGATGCCCGCGGCACGGCAGCGGTGCATGAGCTCGTCCTGGCGCGCGGCGCCCCGGGCATCGCCCTCGGCGAATCCCGCGGACACCACGAGCAGCCGGGCGACGCCGGCCTTCGCGCAGTCGTCGACGACGTCCAGCACCGCGTCGGCGGGCACGACGACCACCGCCAGCTCGGGCACCTCGTCGAGGTCGAGCACGGACTTGACCACCGGGTAGCCGTCGAGGTCACCCCCGCGGCGGTTGACCGGGTGCAGCGTGCCGGTGAAGCCGCCGTCGACGAGGTTGCCCCACACCGCGGCTCCCACGCTGCCGGTGCGGGAGGACGCACCGACGACCGCCACCGAGGACGGCGACAGCAGTCCGCGGACCGCCTCGACCGCGGCGCTGCGCTCGCGCTCCTCGAACCGGCCACGCGCTTCGGGCGTCATCTCGCACGGGAACTCGAGGACGAGCTCGCCCGGGTGGGTCTGCACGGTGACCGCGAACCCGCTCGCGCGGAACACGTCGATCATGTGGTGGTTCTCGGGCAGCACGGACGCCGTGAACGTCGAGATCCCCCAGTGCGTCGCCATCTGTGCGAGGTGGGCGAGCAGCACCGTCGCCAGGCCGCGCCCCTGCGCGGCCGGTGCGGTCTCGAAGGCGACCTCGGCGGTGTCCGGGTCGACGCGGATGAACTCGGCATGGCCGAGCAGCACGCCGTCGCCCTCCGCGACGAGGCCCGCGCCGTCGCGCTCGCGCACGTTCGCGGCGTACTTCGCCATGCGCTCGAGGTTCACGCCCGCGGTGAAGAACCGCAGCCGCCGCGCGTCGGGGTCGAGGGCGTGCAGGAGCGCGGTGAGCGGGCCGACATCGTCGGCCGAGACCTCGCGGATGTGCACGACACCGCCGTCGCGCAGGGCGACGTCGACCCCGTCGGCGGGGAAGGCGGTGGGCGGTGGGGCGCCGGTCGCCATCGATGCAGACCGTAGTGCAATGCGCAACCGCCCTATCGTCCTGCGCCATGGTCATCGCCATCGACGGCCCCGCGGGAGCGGGCAAGTCCACCGTGGCGCGCGCCGTCGCGGCCGCGCTGGGTTCCACGTACCTCGACACGGGTGCGATGTACCGCTGCGTGGCGCTGGCCGAGCTGCGCGGCGCCGAGCACCCCGAGCGGGCCGAGATCACCCTCGGCGACCGGGTGCTGCTCGACGGCGACGACGTCACCGAGGCGATCCGCGCCCCGGAGGTCTCCGAGCACGCATCGCAGGTCGCCGCGCGGCCCGAGGTCCGGCGCGCGATGCAGGAGCGCCAGCGCGCGCTGCTCGGCAGCGGGGACTGGGTCGCGGAGGGGCGGGACATCGGCACGGTCGTCTGCCCGGGCGCCGAGGTCAAGATCTTTCTCACCGCCGACGACACCGAGCGGGCCCGCCGCCGTGCGGAGGAGCTCGGCGCCGACGTGGATGTCGTCCTGGCCGACCAGCGCATCCGCGACGCGCGCGACCGCGCCCGCGCCGACAGCCCGCTGGTGCCTGCGGGCGACGCCGTCGAGCTCGACACCACGGGCCTGTCGATCGACGAGGTCGTGGCGCGCATCGGCGAGCTGGCGGCCGCCGCCCGGACGGCGTCATGAAGGTCGCGGTCGTCGGGTATCCCAACGTCGGCAAGTCGTCGCTCGTCAATCGCCTGTCCGGCAGCCGCGAGGCGGTCGTGCACGAGCGCGCGGGCATCACGCGCGACCGCAAGGAGATCCCGGCCGAGTGGAACGGCCGGCGCTTCACCCTGATCGACACCGGCGGCCTCGACACCGAGGATCCCGATCCGATGGCCGGATCCATCCGCGAGCAGGCCCAGGCCGCGCTGTCCGAGTCCGCGGTCGCGATCTTCGTCATCGACGCGCAGGCGGGCGTGCGCCCCGGCGACGAGGAGCTCGCCGACCTGCTGCGGCGCTGGAAGAAGCCCGTGATCATCGCGGCGAACAAGGTCGACCACGTCGGCGACATGGCGCTCGCGCACGAGGCGTTCCGGCTGGGTCTCGGCGATCCGCAGGCCGTCAGCGCCGCGCAGGGGCTCGGGACGGGCGACCTGCTCGACCGCGTCGTCGACCTCCTGCCCGATGACGAGGAGGAGGCCGACGAGGACGTCGTGCGCCTGGCCCTCATCGGCCGCCCGAACGTCGGCAAGTCGTCGCTGCTGAACAGGATCTCCGGCCAGGACCGCGTGATCGTCAGCGATGTCGCCGGCACGACCCGGGACGCGATCGACCTGCGCCTGGAGATCGAAGGCCGCGAGGTCGTCATCGTCGACACGGCGGGCATGCGCCGGCAGTCCAAGGTCAACGAGTCCGTCGAGTACTACACGACGCTGCGCTCGACCCGGGCGGCGGACCGCGCGGACGTCGCGCTCGTCGTCTGCGACGCCCAGGACGGCGTCACCGCGCAGGACATGCGGATCGCCGAGATGGCGATGGGCGCGGGCTGCGCGACGGCGATCATCCTGAACAAGTGGGACATCACCGAGATGGACGAGGACCAGCTCAAGCACGAGCGGGCCAAGGTGCAGAACAAGCTACGGCTGCGCCCGAAGGTCCTCACGGCCAGCGCGGTGAGCGGCCGCGGCATGGACCGGCTGCTGCGCGAGGCGCTCGGCCTGGCCGACCGCATGCGCCAGCGCGTCCCCACGCCCGAGCTGAACCGCTGGCTGAGCGAGGTCACGAGCGCCCGGCAGCCGCCCCAGAAGCAGGGCAAGCGCCTGAAGGCCTACTACGCCGCGCAGGTCGACACGAACCCGCCGCGCTTCCAGATCTCCATCAACCACCGCCAGCGCATGACGCGCGAGTACGCCTACTACCTCGAGAACCGGCTGCGCGAGCGCCTCGCCCTCGACGGCGTGCCGGTCATCATCGACTTCACCGAGCGCGGTGTGTCCCGCCGCGAGGGCGGCCGCGGTGGCCGTGGCGGCCGCCGCGCCAGCGTCGACCGCGACTGATCTCAACACTCTGCGGCTACCATCGCCCGCCGCGATGGAGTCCACGTCGTCCCGCCTCTCCCTGCCCGGCAACCGCCGGCTGCACCTCATCCTCGCCGGGGTCGCCGGCGCGCTGGTCGGCGTACTCGTGGCCGTGCTCCTGCTCGGCGGCGGTGGCAGCGACGAGGCCCCGCCGGCCGCGGCGACCGCCAAGCTCGTTCCCGCCTCCGCGCTCGTCTACGTCCATCTCTCGACGGACGGCGAGCGCGACGGCACCGCCCGGGCCCTGCAGATCGCGGAGGGCTTCCCGGGCTGGGACGCGCTGCGCGATCGCACGGTGCGGCGGCTGGTCGCCGCCGGGCGCGACGGCGCACGGGCCGCCGGGGTCTCGCCGTTCCTCGGCGACGAGGCCGCGCTCGCGCTCACCGACCGCGGGACGGAGGTCGCCGGCTCGCTGGTGATGCTGTCCGTGACGGACGCGGCCGCGGCGAACCGGTACCTCGAGCGGGGCCAGGGCACCGTGCGCGAGAGCGACGCGCGCGGGATCACGACCCGGACGTTCGGCACGCTCGTCACCGCGATCATCGGCGACGTCCTGGTCATCGGGCAGCTGCAGAGCGTGCGCGAGGCGATCGAGCTCTCCACCGGCCGGGGCGACACCCTGGCCGACGACCCCACCTACAGGCGCGCGATGGAGGGCATGCCCGCCGACCGCGCCGCTGACGCCTGGGCCACGGCCGACGGGATCCGGCGGCTGCTCGCGCCCCAGGGCGGCGTCCTCGGGATCGCGGGCGCGCTGCTCGACGCGCCGGGGCTGCGCGCCACGGCGCTGGCGGCAACGGCGCAGGACGACGGGATGCAGCTGCGCGTCCGCCGGATCGTCGACCCGGACGCCCAGGGGAAGGTCGCCGAAGGGTTCGACCCGTCGCTGGCGGAGTTCATGCCCGACGACGTCTTCGCGTTCGCCGACCTGCGCAACCTCAGCGGCGTCGCCCAGAACTTCCTGTCACTCGCCGCACAGAACACCGAGGCCCGCGAGCTCATCGCGGCAGCGCAGGAGGGCGGCGCGCTGCGGTTCCTCCAGGGCGAGGTCGGAGTCGGGCTTTCGCCCGGCGTTCCGGCGTCCGTGCTCACGCTGGTCGCGAAGACGGACAACGAGGAGGGCGCGCGCCGGGCGCTGCGGGCCCTGAAGAAACCGCTCGTCGGCGAGGTGGTCGACGGCCGCGTGATCGTCGCCACGAGCGCCGCCGGGCTGTCCGCGGCCAAGGACCCGGATCCGCCGCTGGCGGAGTCCGCAATCTTCCAAAAGGCTGTCGGAGATTCCGACATTGGCGTGTCCTCGCTACTCTTCCTCGACTTCACCCAGCTCCTCAGGTTGGGAGAGCAGACTGGACTGCGCGACAACCGGGACTACCTGGCGGTCGCACCCGACCTGGAACGGGTCCGGGCGGTAGGTGTCAGCTCGACTTCTGAGGAGGGAGCCTCGAATGCGGAGATCTTCTTCCTGATCCCATGAGCACCTACGCCGATAACGAATACCTCTTCACCTCCG
>SYBY01000334.1 GCA_005788585.1 Actinomycetota bacterium
GAGTCATTTGACGGAAAAGTCGTTGGCGGTGTCGCCGCGCTGTGCGCAGAACTCGATGTTCCGTGTGTGGCGATCGTCGGAGAAGTGATTGAACCTTCGACCGCCGCCGGCCCGCGTGCGGCGAGCCGGTCGGCCTGCGGGTCGACGTGCGCGCGCAGCAGCTCCGCGCAGCGGTCGAGCACGCCGGGGCGCGCGAGCACGAGCTCCGTCTGAAACCAGTGCCGCGCGTTGCCGTCCGCGTAGGCGAAGCTGCCGCGCAGGTAGCCGCCGCGGCCGAGGTCGCCCGCGAGTGCCGTCCGGTCGACCGGAGTGACGCCGCCGGCGGTCATGCGTAGTTGCGCACCTCGATGCAGTCGTAGCCGTCGGTCGTCAGGAACGGACCGTGGTCGACGCCGGGGCCCTTGCAGGTGTACGTCCCCGCCGGGTGGAACTCGTCGCCCATCTTGTACGAGCCGGCGAGGATCATGACCTCCTCGGCGTGGTCGTGGTTGAACACGCCGGTCGCGACGTGAGGCTCGACGCGCAGCAGTCGCGTGGCCGACCCCGACGGGCCGATCGTCAGCAGCTTCTCCCAGACGCCCTCGGGCGACCCGTCGGGGCGCGTCCATGGCATCTGCTCGATGTCGATCGGGTACAGGCGCACCGCCGGCTTGTCCATGCTCGGCGGGTGGTAGTCGCGGAACTCGAGGCACGTGTACCCCTCGACCGTCGCGAACGGCCCGTGGGCGATTCCCGGCCCCTTGCACGTGAAGGTCCCTGTGGGGTGGAACTCGTCGCCCATCTTGTAGGAGCCCTCGAGCAGGAGGACCTCCTCCCAGTGGTCGTGCGTGAACACGCCCGTCGCGACGCCGGGGTCGACCTGGAGCAGCCGCGTGACCGACCCCGTGTCGGGGTCCCGCGCCAGGACCTTCTCGCGCACGCCCTCGGGCGAGCCCTCGGGGCGCGTCCACTCCAGGAGCTCGACGTCGATCGGGTACAGGCGGGTCAGCGGCTTGGGCACTTCGGCTCCTCAGGCGACGGTCGGGACGGCGTGGGTGAGCAGGGCGGCGAGCCGGTCGGCCAGCGGCTGCTGGGCGGCGGCCGCAGCGCGCAGCTCGGGGACGAGCTCGCCGGCCCGCGCGGTCAGCGCCGCGAGGTCGACGTGCAGCGGCATGCCGTCGCGCAGGACCGGACGACCGCCGACCCACGCTTCGCGCAGCCCCGCGCCGAGGCCGCCGGTGACGAGCTGCATCGCGCAGTCGATGCCGGGGACCATCCCCGCGCCCAGCGGGTCCACGATCAGCAGGTCCGCGTGGGCGCCGGGACGCAGGACGCCGACGGTGTCGCCGAGCCCGATCGCCCGCGCCCCGCCCGCGGCGGCGAGCGCCCACACGTCCGCCGGGTCGAGCCAGCGCTCGGCGGGCTCCTCGGGCCGCGTGCCGTTCAGCGCCAGGCGGGCCTGCGCGAGGATGTCCTGCGGCCCGCCGGTGGTCCAGCTGTCGCAGCCCAGGCCGACGGTGACGCCCGCGTCGAGCGCGGCGCGCAGGTCGAGCCGGCCGCTGCCGAGGCTCAGGTTGCTCAGGGGGTTGTGGACGAGCGCCCCACCCGCGTCGCGCAGCCGGGCCAGGTCGTGCTCGTCGAGGTACACGCCGTGGGCGACCGACAGCCCCTCGCGCAGCAGCCCGTGGTCGGCGAGCGTGCCGAGCGGATCGCCGCCGACCCGCTGCTGCGGGGTTTCCAGCAGGTGGACGTGGATGCCGGCCCCATGCTCGTCGGCGAGCGCCGCGATCCCGTCGAGCAGCGCCCCGCTGCAGCGCTCAGGGGCCGAGGGTCCCAGCAGGACCGTGATCCGCTCGTGGCCGGCCGCGGCGTCCAGGAGCTCCCGGCAGCGCGCGAGCTGCGCCTCGGTCTCGGGCGCGCCGCGGGTGTCCGCCGCCGCGACCTGCGCGCGGACGTCGGCGTCGACCCCATGCAGCGCGTCGGCGAACGGCACGTCCTGGACCTGGGCCGCGAGCGCCACACGTGCGCCCACGCGGTCGTAGGCGTCGACGAGTGCGGCGGCGTGACCCTCGCCCAGCGTCGCGTGATCGAGCGTGGTGGTGGCCCCGTGCCGGAGCGCGTCGACGGCGGACAGTTGTGCGGCGATTGCAGCGCCTTCGGCCGTCAGTCCGGCACCGGAGGCGACCGCGCCGGGCAGCCACGGCTCGAGCCGGTCGGTGGCGAGGCCCTCACGGCAGAGCTGGGCGTACGAGTGGGTGTGGGCGTCGACCAGGCCGGGCAGGATCAGACGACCGGAGACGTCGACGGTCTCCGCGGCCTCCACGCCGGCGCCCGGCTCGGTGAGCGCGGCGATGCGCCCGCCCTGGAGCAGCACGTCACGCGCGGCCAGGCCGTCGTCGGTGAGGACGTCACCCCCCGCCAGGAGCAGGCCCTTCCGTTCTTCGAAATCCGGTTTCATCACCCGGTCTAAGGCTGGCGACCTCCGCGACCGGCCGGTATCGACGCCGGGGCGGAACCGAATCGCGTCCTTCCGACACGCGGGCCACCCCTTCCGTGAGGTGGAAACGCTCAGTCGCGCACGATGAGCCAGGTGCCCGCCGCCAGGAGGGCCACGCCGAGAAGCGTCGACATCGTGATCGGCCGCCGCTCGGCGCCCAGCCAGCCGAACCGGTCGGCGATCACCGACAGGGTCAGCTGGCCCGTGATCGTCGCCGCGACGACCCCGCCGGCGCCAAGGGACCGCACCGTCACCAGGGCGCAGCTCACGTAGAGGACACCCATCAGCCCGCCGAGCAGGTAGTACCAGGGCACGCCGGCGACGTCGCCGATCGCGCCGAACCCGCCACTCGCGAACGCCACGACCACGGCGAGGGCCACCGTCCCGATCGCGAACGACACGAGCGCGGCCTGCAGCGTGCCGACCTGCCGGCCGAGCAGCGAGTTGACGAGCGGCTGCAGCGCGACGATCCCACCGGCGGTGGCGGTGAGGATCGCCGCCAGCCCGCGGTCCATCGCTACTTGGCCTCCAGCCAGGTCTTCCCCACGCCGGCGTCGACCTCCAGCGGCGGCGTGTGCTCCCACACGTCGA
>SYBY01000335.1 GCA_005788585.1 Actinomycetota bacterium
CCACGGCCAGCGCCAGGCGCCCCCGGCGGTCAGCGCCACCGAGCACGACGACGCCCCGCGGCGCCGCGGTGACCTTCGGTTTCACCCCCTTCGCGCCGGTGCCGAGCAGTACAGCGGCGGATCCGGCCTCGGGCGCGGGGGTCGAGAGCGTGCCGGCGGCCGCGGGGGCGGCGGGCAGCACGAGGGTGCAGGCCGCGGCGGCGAGGGCCGCGCGGCGCAGGTGGGAGGAACGGCGGAAGGTCGACATACCCCGAACGTACGCCTGAACCGGGGCGCCGCCATCGGGGAGTCCCCTAAACCCCCACCCCAGAGTCGCGCGACCACCGAGCGAGGACCATGAGGGTCTTCGTCCCGGTCACCTTGCCGCTGCGCCGCAGCGCGTTGACGACCTGCTGCAGGTGCGCGACGTCGTCGACGCGCAGGCGAAGCAGCACGTCGGGGTCGCCGGCGATGGTGAAGATCTCCTGGACCTCGGGGATGGCCGAGGCGATCTCGACGACCTCGGCCGCGTCGATGCTGCCGACGATCCGCACCTCGGAGAACGCGTCCAGGGACGGGCCGACCTTGCTGTGGTCGAGCACGACGGTGTAGCCCGCGATGACGCCGTCGCGCTCCATGCGCTCGATCCGGCGGGCGACAGGCGCGGGCGACAGGCTGACGCGCGCGGCGATGTCGGTGACGGTGCGGCGTGCGTCCTCGCGCAGCAGATCGAGGATCTGCTCGTCGATGGCGTCGAGCATGCCTTCAACGTACGCCGACCGTGCCGACGGCGCAAGATTCATGCGCGTGGTGGCAGGATCACTGCGCACGGATTGCGCGGGTGGGCGGCGCGGCGGACAGTCCTGAGCAGGACCTCGACAGGGGAGCTCGGGATGTACCGCGACGTGAGTCTCCAGGACAAGTTCGCCGCCACCGCCGGCGCGGTCCTGCTGTCCGGCGTGCAGTCCCTCGTGCGCACGACGCTGGACCAGCGCCGCCTCGATCGCGCCGCGGGCCTGAACACCGCCGCGTACGTGTCCGGCTACCAGGGCTCACCGCTGGGCGGGGTGGAGCGCGAGATGGGACGCGCGGCGACCGAGCGGGAGGACCTCGGTGTCGTCTTCGCCCAGGGCGTCAACGAGGAGCTTGCCGCCACCGCGGTCGCAGGGACGCAGCTGCTCGGCGAGGTCGAGGGACGGCGCCATGACGGCGTCACCGGCTACTGGTTCGGCAAGGCGCCCGGGCTCGACCGCGCCGCCGACGCGATCCGCCACGCGAACGTCAGCGGCACCCACCCGCTGGGCGGCGCCGTCGCGTGGATCGGCGACGACCCGTCGGCCAAGTCGTCATCGGTGCCCAGCTCGTCCGAGCCGCTCTGCCGCAGCCTGCATCTCCCGGTGCTCGCACCCGGCACGGTGCAGGAGGTCCTGGACTTCGGGCTGCACGCGGTCGGGCTCTCGCGCCATGCGGGGACGTGGGCGGCGCTGAAGGTCGTGGCCGACATCGCCGACGCGACGTCGACTGTCGAGGTGGGCGGCGTGACGATCCCCGAACTCGAACCGCGCACGGACTTCACGCCCGCGACGATGCTCCCGCCGACGAACCTCGTCGCCGAGCACGACCTCATGGTCGAGCGCCTCGCGCGCGCGACCGCCTACGCGCGTGCCGCCGGCCTCAACCGGATCGTCGTCGAACCCCGCCGGCCGCGCGTCGCCGTGGTCGCCGCGGGCGTCGGCTTCCAGTCGGTGCTGCGCGCGGTCGACGACCTCCGGCTCGACCTCGACGCGCTCGGCGTGCGCCTCGTGCAACTCGGCATGCCCTGGCCGCTGGACCGCGGCGAGCTGCGCCGACTGCTCGCCGGCGTCGAGACCGTCCTCGTCGTGGAGGACAAGCTCCCGTTCGTCGAGACGCTCGTGAAGGAGGCGCTGTACCGGGCTCCGGACGCGCCGCTGGTCCTGGGCAAGGAGGACGCCGACGGCCGGGAGCTGCTCTCCCCACGTAGCGCCCTCGGTGCCGACGACGTCGCCCGCGCGCTGGGCCGCATCCTGCCCTCCGACGAGCTCGGGGAGGAGACCCGGGCGCGGCTGGCGCTGCTCGACCGCGCAGCAGCCGCCGTGCCCGGCGTCGCGCCGCTGGCACAGCGCACGCCGTACTTCTGCTCGGGCTGCCCGCACAGCACGTCGACGCGTGCCGAGCCGGACCAGCTCGTGGGTGTCGGGATCGGCTGCCACATCATGGTCGTCCTGGATGCCCCCGGCCGGCGCGGCCAGCTCCTCGGGATGCCGCAGATGGGCGGCGAGGGCGCGCAGTGGCTCGGCCTCATGCCGTTCACCGACGACGAGCACTTCATCCAGAACATCGGCGACGGCACGTTCTTCCACTCGGGGTCCCTCGCGATCCGCGCGGCGATCGCCGCGGGCGCGACGATGACGTTCCGGCTCCTGCACAACGACGTCGTCGCGATGACGGGCGGGCAGACACCGGCCGGCCAGATGGACATCCCCGCGCTGACCCGCTGGCTCGAGGTCGAGGGCGTGCGGCAGACCGTCATCACCACGCCGGAGCCCGACGGCTACCGCGGGGTGTCGCTCGCCGCGAACGCGTCGGTGCGGTCGCGGGACGATCTCGCCGACGTCCAGCGCGAGCTCACCGCCGCCGGCGGGGTGACCGTGCTGCTGCACGACGACCAGTGCGCGACGGAGAAGCGGCGGCTGCGCAAGCGCGGGAAGCTCGCGGCACCCAGGGAGCGAGTCGTCATCAACGAACGGGTGTGCGAGGGCTGCGGCGACTGCGGCGACACGTCGTCGTGCCTGTCGGTGCAGCCGGTGGAGACCGAGTTCGGGCGAAAGACGAAGATCCACCAGTCGTCGTGCAACCAGGACTTCAGCTGCACGGACGGGGACTGTCCTTCGTTCCTCATGGTGACGCCCGCCGAGGGCGCGCACCGCGCCGAGACCCCTCTGGCGCCCGCGGTTCCGGCACCGACCGTGCGCGTCGGCACCGACGTGACCGTCCGCATGCCCGGCGTCGGCGGTACGGGCGTCGTGACGCTCTCCCAGATCCTGGAGATGGCGGCGCACATCGAGGGGCGCCACACCGCGGGGGTCGAGCAGATCGGCCTGGCGCAGAAGGGCGGGCCGGTGCTCAGCGACCTGCGCATCTCGGTTGCGCCGATCACCGGGCAGCTGCGCGCGACGGCCGCGAGTGTCGACGTCCTGCTCGGGCTCGACGCGCTGGGCGCGGCCGCCCCGGCAACGCTCGCGGTGTGCGACCCCGCGCGCACGATGGCCGTGGTGAACACCGCCGACGTCCCGACGGCGGCGATGGTGACCGACGCACGCGTCCCGTTCTCGCACGCCGACCGCGCGGTGCGCCGGGTGCGCGGCGCCACCCGTGAGCTGCACACCCTCGACGCGCTGGCCCTGAGCGAGCGCCTCTTCGGCGACCACATGCCCGCGAACATGCTCCTCGTCGGCGCCGCGTTCCAGCACGGCCTGCTCCCGCTCAGCGAGCTGGCGATCGAGCGTGCCATCGCCCTGAACGGCGCCGCCGTCGAGACGTCGCTGGCAGCGTTCCGCTGGGGCCGCGCGGCCGCCGCCGACCCGGCCGCGGTGACGGCGGCACTCGCACCACCGCCGCCGCCCGAGCCCGCCCCGCTGCAGCCGGCGCTGCGCGACCAGCTCGACGGGCGCGCCGTCACCGGCGAGCTGCGCCGCCTGCTCGACATCCGTCTCGCCGAGCTCATCGACTACCAGGACCCGGCGCTCGCCGGGGACTACCTGCGCGACGTCCTGCGGGTGCTCGCCACCGAGCGGCTGCGGACCCCCGGGTCGACGCTCGTCACCGAGGCGTACAGCCGCGGGCTCTTCAAGCTCCTGGCGGCGAAGGACGAGTACGAGGTCGCGCGGCTGCACGCGGCGTCGGTGCCCGCCGGCGCCGAGCGGGTCGAGATCCTCCTGCACCCGCCCGTCCTGCGCGCGCTCGGTCTCCGCCGCAAGCTCCACCTCAACGGCCGCTGGGCGTTCCCGATGCTGCGGCTTCTCGCGCGCGGCAAGCGGCTGCGGGGCACGCCGCTCGATCCCTTCGGCCGCGCGAAGGTCCGCCGGGTCGAGCGCGCACTGCCCGGCGAGTACCGCGACCTCGTCGACGCCGCGCTCGCGCAGCTGCGGTTCGACACCGCGCCGTGGGTCATCGAGATCGCCGGGCTCCCGGACCTGATCCGCGGCTACGAGGACATCAAGCTGCGCAACGTCGAGCTGTTCCGCGAGCGCGCCGCGGCGCTGCTGGCCGCGCCGCCGGCGGCCCCGTCGATCTCGATCGTGCGGTCCACCCCGGCGGCCGGTACGGTCGAGCCCGGGTGGACACGCTCAACGCCAGCTCCCAGAGCCTGATCGACGTCCTCGAGGTCGCCGGGACGATCGCGTTCGCGGTCTCCGGCGCGATGGCCGCCACCCGGCACCAGCTCGACTGGTTCGGCGTCGTGGTCCTCGGCGTGATCGTCGCGGTGGGCGGCGGGACGATCCGCGCGCTGCTGCTCGGCGACCCGGCGGGATGGATCGAGGACTGGTGGCCCGTCGCGGTGGGGGCGGCGTCGGCCGCCGCGGTCATCCCGCTGAGCCGGTGGGTGGGCACGGAGTTCGACTCCTGGAACTCCGTGCTGAGCGCCGACGCCGTCGGGCTGGCGGTCTTCACCGTGGTCGGCGCCGACGCCGCGCTGGACGCGGGCGCCCCGGCCGGCGTGGCCGTGGTCCTCGGCGTCGTGTCCGGCATCGCGGGCGGCATCCTGCGCGACGTGCTCGTCGGCGATCAGCCCGCCGTGTTCACGGGTCAGATCTACGCGCTGGCGGCAGCGGTCGGCGGGGTGCTGTACGTCGCGCTGCTGCGCACGGAGGTGGACCCGACGCTGGCGCTTTGGGCGCCGATCGCGGTCATCTTCGGGCTGCGGATGGTGGCGCTGCGGCGGGACTGGTCGGTGCCGAAAGTGTCGTAGTGCGGCAACGATGCGTTGCCGTTCAGTGCGAACGTCACTGAGCCGAGAAGCGGTGCACTCGGACGGCAGACCGTGGCCGTTTTGCCAGGAGCACGCGCCGACTCGGCGAAGACTGCGCAGTGCAGGAACGCCTTCGTTGTGAACTCTGCCCGGCCGCGCTGTGTCACAGCGACAGCCGTGAAGGCAAGTACAGGTTGTGAATATCCAACCAAGCCGCTTGAGGCGCTCGCGCGGTGTACTCACCCGCGATGGGGCGTTCGATGCGTTGTACGAGCAAGAGGCACGGGCCCTCTTGCGCTTCTTTGCCCGCCGTGTGTGGGACGCCCAGACCGCACTCGACCTCACTGCGGAGACGTTCGCGGCCGCATACGCGTCGCGCCGGTCCTGTCGAGCCGAAACGATCGACGACGCGGTGCACTGGCTCTACGGCATTGCCCGCCATGAACTGTCGCGCTTCTTCCGCCGCGGGCGTGTCGAGCACCGCGCGCTAGAGCGTCTGGCGATAGACCTACCTGTCGCCGATGATCAAGAACTGCGCCGCGTTGAGGACGTCGCCGACCTCCCCGCACTCCGTGCGGACCTCTCGCGGGCGATCGACACGCTGCCGGCCAGTCAGCGCGACGCCGTGCTGCTGAAGGTGGTGCACGAACTCTCCTACCCGGAGGTCGCCGCACGTCTGCAAGTCACAGAGCCCAACGCCCGCGCTCGTGTTTCGCGAGGTCTACGCACGCTCGCATCCTCGCCAGTCCTCGCGCATCTGATGGAGACCCGATGAGCCACGACGACTTCCAGGACCTTCCCACGCTGCGCCGCCTTCGCCAGGAGCTGCAGCAACACGAGCGCTCGCCGCACCGACGGCGCCGACCACGATGGCCACTGGCAGCTGTCGCGCTGGCGGTAGCAGTCGGCGCCGGCGGCACCGTCGCCGCTACCCAGCTCATCGAGCAGGGCGCCCCGGTCCCTGGCGCCGAGCGAAGCGACTTTGACCGCAAGGATCTCCCCGAGCCGGGAACCAGCATGTTGGACGGGCTGCGTGTAGCTGACCCAGATGGGAGCCTGCCATGGGCCTTGCGCCTGGCGACCAGCGAGACCGGACAGACGTGCTACACGCCCGGCCAGGTGCGGGGCAACGAGCTCGGCCGGGTCCGTGACGGCGCGTTCTCGGCTTTGCCAGAGGTCGGCCCGCAGCTCTGCGGGGACCCGAGCGGCGAACCATTGTTGTTAGCGGTGCGTGAGGCCCCGACGGGCGACATCGACCGCACACTCGTCTTCGGGATCGTGGGCGATCAGGTCAGCGCGGTCGACCTGCGCGTCGATGGACAGACCCGGAGGCTCCCGATCAGCGACCGGGGCGCGTATCTCGCTGTCCTACCTCCAACGGTGTCGGCCCGGGGGATGGAGGTCACAGCACTTGACGGCACCAGAGTGGTTCGACGCATGAAGTTGTGACACATGTTCGACGGGACGCAGACGAGCGTGGATCTCCCGTGACATGAGGTGTCTGAGCGGTAGATCTTCGGCCGCCCAACAGGTTTGGGCAGGGGGCCTGCCGGTATCAGGGACGGATCGTCATCTACGGGATCGCCGGACCAGACGTCCTCTCCGCGAGCATCGGCGGACAGGAGGTCGCGGTCGACAGCCGCGAGCGCGGTTTCATGCGGGTGGTAGCCGGCGAGCCCGATGAGCTGAAGAGCTACCCGATTGAGCTGCGTCTGCGCAACGGGACCACGTACGTGACCCCCTGGACGGGGCCGTCCACCATCCGGTAGTCCAGAGCGTGCTCTCCGCGTCCTCGTAGGGCGCGGGAAGCACGCGACGGAATAGCTCGCAGTCGTCAGGCTAGAGACGGTGGAGACGCGTACTGGTCGGTGCCGAAGGACTCTTAGAGGAGCACGGAGATCGCGTCGCCGATGAGCTTGGCCCCGATGACCAGCATCAGCACGGTCATGATCGCCGCGTTGTGCGCCGCGAGCCAGTGCTTGAGGTCCTCCAGGATGGACGCCGCCCGCTCCCCCATGCCGAAGTAGACCCCGACCGGCACCGCGGGACCGATCGTCCCCAGGATCACGAAGGCGAGAAGCGCGAGCTCCTGGTCGAGGGTGTCGATCCCGGTCTGCGCGATCGCGGCAGCCGCACCGACGGTCAGCACGAGGTTCTTCGGGTTCGCCGCCGAAAGCAGCACGCCCATGCCCGCGGCCTTGGGCGCCGCAAAGCCGTCGGCCTTGCTCATCCAGCCGGGCATCTCCGGCTCGGTGTCGCCCCGCGGCCGGGCCCGCCACGTGCGGATCGCGAGGTGGACGAGCAGCGCGCCGAGGACCAGCCGCAACCATCCGGTCCACGTCGCCGGACCGCCGTCGTCACTCGCCCCCGCGCCGCCGGCGACCAGCAGCACCACGGTCCCGAGGACCAGGAGCCCCGCGAACCACCCGACCAGGAAGGCCGGCCCGTTCACGTGCGCGCGCGGGGTCCCGAGCATCACCACGACCGCGATGATCGGGATCGGGCTGAGCGTCACGCCGATCGCGAACGGCAGCATCTGACCGATGGCGTCGCCCATGGCGGCGGATGCTCCCAGGCTCAGGCGAGCTGGACGACCTCGTCGCAGCGCGCGAGGCCCTCGCCACGGTGCGTGATGAGCAGCACCGCGCGGTCGTCTGCCGCGTCGAACGCGTCCTCGATCACGCGATGCGCGGTGTCGTCGTCGAGATGGGCGGTGGGCTCGTCGAGCACGAGCACGGGCGCGTCGGCGAGCAGCGCGCGGGCCAGCGCGATGCGCTGGCGCTGCCCACCTGAGAGCTCGGTGCCCTCCTCGCCGACCATGGTGTCGAGCCCGTCGGGGAGCTCGTCGATCCAGTCGCCCAGTCCGGCGGCGTCGACCGCGGCGCGCAGCTGGTCCTCGGTCGCGTCCGGACGGGCGAGGCGCACGTTCTCCCGGATGTTCGAGTTGAAGAGATGCGCGTCCTGGCCGCAGACGGCGACGTGGCGGCGGACGTCGGCCAGGGTGAAGTCCCGCAGGTCAGCGCCCGCGAGGGTGATCCTCCCGCGCTCGGGATCCATGAAGCGCAGCAGCAGATTGACCGCCGTCGTCTTGCCCGACCCGGACGGGCCGCGCAGCGCGACCTTCCGGCCGGGGGCCAGGCGCAGATCGAGACCGTCGAGCGCCAGCGGCTCGTCCGGCGCGTACCGCGCGCGGACGTCGGCGAAGACGAGCTCGGCGTCGCGCGGCGGTGCGGGCAGCGGGTCGTCGGGGTCGCGCACGGCGGGTTCGCGGTCGGTGAGCTCGAGGATGCGCCGTCCTGCGGCGACCACGCCGGACAGCCGCCGGGCGGCCTCGGCGAGCGGCTGGGTGCCCTCGAAGGACGCGAGCGCGAGCAGCGTCAGCATCGCGATGAGGACGCGGTCGAGGTTCGACGCGTCGTGCGCGGCGACGGCGACCGCCGCCACGAGGGCCACCGTGACGCCGGTGACCAGGATGCCCAGCGCGTCGCCGAGGCCCGCGACCCACGCGTCGCGACGCGCGACGCGGTCGAGGTCGCGGTCGGCCGCGGCGATCCGCTCCTCGCGCCCGGCCGCGGCCCCGAAGGCGACGAGCTCGGGCGCGGCACGCAACGTCTCGACGAGCTCGGCGCTCAGCGCGGCGCGCGCAGCGGCCTGGCGCCGGCCGGCGCTGCGGTTCAGCCGGCCCGCGAGTGCGGGCACCATGAGACCCTGGACCAACAGCCCGGCCGCCAGGACGACCGCCGCCAGCGGCAGGAAGATCGCCGCGGCGATCACGGCGACGACCCCGGCCGCCAGCGCGATGAACGGCGGCAGGAGCCCGCGCAGGTAGAGGTCCTGCAGCGCGTCGACGTCGGCGACCATCCGGCTGAGGAGGTCGCCGCGGCGGAAGCTCGCCAGGCCGGCGGGTGCGAGCGGCTCGATGCGGGAGTAGAGCCGGGAGCGCAGGGTGCCGAGCGTGCGGAACGCGACGTCGTGGGACGTCAGGCGCTCGAGGTAGCGCGTCAGCGGGCGGGCCACGCCGAAGAACCGCACGAAGACGATCGCGATCGTCAGCGAGAGGACCGGCGGCTGCTCGGCCGCGCGGCTGATGAGGTACCCGGAGACCGCCATGAGCCCGATCCCGCAGATCACGGCGAGCGCGCCGAGCGTGATGGCGAGCGCCAGACGCTTGCGCGGCGCCTCGGCCAGAGCCAGCAGACGGCGCAGGGTGTCGTTCCTCACCGGGTCACCACCTCATCCACCTCGAACACGCCGTCGGCGAGCGCGACGATGCGATCCATGCCGCGGGTCACGTCACGGTCGTGGGCGATGAGCAGCACGGTGCGATCCCGCGGCAGGCGCCGCACGGCGTCGGCCACGACGGCCGCGCTCTCGGCGTCGAGGTTCGCCGTGGGCTCGTCGAGGATCAGCAGGGGCGTGTCCCGCGCGAGCGCGCGTGCGAGGGCCAGGCGCTGCGACTGCCCCGCCGACAGCGCGCGGCCGCCCTCGCCCACGACGGTGTCGTAGCCGTCGGGCAGCGCGCGGATGAACTCGTCG
>SYBY01000041.1 GCA_005788585.1 Actinomycetota bacterium
CCTCGGTTTCCGCCTGGTCGTAGGCGCGGCCTTCGAGGTCGCGCAGCGCCAGGCGGTAGTCCATCCAGGCGTCGGTGACGGCGACGTCGAGCTCGGCGAGCCGGACGGCGGGGTCGTCGGATGTCGCGTACGAGGACATGGCTCGACTGTAGATGATCGTTGCTGAAGATGACCCGTGCAATCGTCCGCCTGTCCGCAAGCGCGCGTGCACGATGTCGGGGCGGCGTCGTATCACTGCGGCATGGACCTGGCCGACCATCCGCTCGCGACCGCCGAGTATCTCGTGGTGGACTGCGAGACGAACGGCCGGGCGGGCGCGGCGTGCGAGCTCACGGAGGTCGGCGCGGTGCTCGTCGGCGGCGGCGAGCTGCACGAACGGTGGTCGTCGCTCGTCACCGTGCGGGCTCCGCTGACGCGCCGGATCCAGCGGTACACCGGCATCACGCAGGCCATGGTCGACGGTGCGCCCGCGCCCCAGGCCGTCCTGCAGCAGCTCGCTGCCCGGATGGACGGCCGCGTGCTCGTCGCGCACAACGCCCCGTTCGACCGCCGGGCGCTCGCGCAGGGCTTCCGCGAGGCCGGGCTGCGGTGGCCCGACCCGCCGGTGCTGTGCACCGTGGCGCTGGCGCGCCGGTTCGCCCCGCTGCAGACGCGGCGCGGCCTCGCGGTCCTTGCCGGCGGCCTGGGCATCGACGTGGAGCAGACGCACCGCGCGCTCCCCGACGCGGAGACCTGCGCGCGGATCCTGTGCGCGCTGCTGCCGCGGCTCATCGGCTCGGTCGAGACCGTGGGCGAGGCCGTCGCGCTCCTGCGACCCGCGCGCCGGCGACCGCGCAAGGTGCGCGCGGGCAGGACGGTCGGCGGGCTCCCGGGCGTCGCCGGCACGCCGCCGCCGGGGCTCGCCGAGCTGCCCGACGAGCCCGGCGTCTACATCTTCCGCAACGCGGCGGGCCAGCCGCTGTACGTCGGCAAGTCCGTGGCGGTCCGGTCACGTGCCCGGGCGCACTTCCAGCCGTCGGCGCCGCCGGAGGCGTGGACCGGGCAGGCGGCGTCGGTGGAGGCCCGGGCGTGCGGCTCGGAGCTCGGCGCGCTCGTGCTCGAGTGCCGCGAGATCAAGCGCCTGCGGCCGCCCGGCAACGTCCGCCTGAAGCACGACGACCCGTACGTCTTCCTGCGCTGCCGGCTGGACATCCCGTTCCCGGTGCTCGAGGTTGCGCGGGAGCCGGCGTCCGGGCACGCGGTGACGATCGGGCCGCTGGCCGGGCACCGGGCGGCGGTCGAGCTGATGGAGCAGCTCAACTCGCTGTTCGGGCTGCGCCACTGCGGTCGCGGGTTGCCGCGCCGCGAGCATCCCTCGGCGTACGGCCAGATGGGCCGCTGCCTGTCTCCGTGCCTGCAGGACCTCGACCCCAACCTCTACCGCACACGGCTCGACGAGGCCCTCGGCCTCTTCTGCGCAGACGGGGACGGGGGTGCCGCGCTGCTCGAGCACGTCGCCCTGCAGATCGAGGAGGCCTCCGTCGCGCAGCACTACGAGCGAGCGGCGTGGCTCCAGCGCCGGCGCGAGCGGCTGCGCGTGCTGTGCCGCCGCCTGGCCGAGGCGACAGGCACGCTGCGCGCGACCCATGCGCGGCCGTCGCTGGTGATCGCGCCGCACCCGCGCGGGACCGCGCCCGGGGACGCGTTCTGGCTCGTGGGCGGGCGCCTGGTCGACTGGTGCCGCGCGAGCTCCGAGGAGGAGCTGGCGCGCCGCAGCGCCGCGGCGCTGGTCCGTGCCGCGGGGCGCCGGACGGCGCACGTGCCGGCCGAGGAGGTCGACGAGCTGCGGATCGTCGCGACGTGGCTGGCGTCGCACGAGCACGAGGTGCGCGAGCTCGAACCGCTGCACGCCGCCGTCGCCTGACCTCGACGCGGACCACCCGGCTCTCGGCCGTGTCGCGTCGGGCAGCGGTTCAGGGCGCGAACGGCAGCTCGACGACCTCGGCGGTGCCCCCGCCTTCGATCTCGAGCACGGCCCCGGGCTCGGCCTCGCGCCGCACGATCGCCAGGCCGATCGGGCCGAGCGCGGGGGAGATGACCGAGCTGCCGAGCCGGCCCACCTCCTTCTCGCCCAGGCGCAGCGCGGCGCCGGTCACGACCGGTGCCGACAGCCGCAGGCCGCGCAGGTGGCGGTTGGGCTTGCCCTTGTAGAACAGCCGGGCGACCGTCTCCTGCCCGACGTAACAGCCCTTCGTGAAGCTCACGGCGCGCTCGTTCAGCGCGGCCTCCTGGGGGATGACGGACTCGTCGAGGTCCAGGCCGTAGCGGGGGCGCCCGTGCTCGACGCGCACGATCTCCAGGACCTCCTCGCCGACCGGCACCGCACCCGCGGCGACGAGCGCGGCGAGCACGGCGTCGTGGTCGTCGGCCAGGGCGAGGACGTCGACCCCGACGTCGGTCGTGACCAGCCGGACGTGGTGGCCGGCGAGGGCGGCCGCGGCGTGGTCGTGCTCGTCGGTTCCGAGCCCCGCGTCATCCGCGCCGGTCACCGCCCGCGCCCGCGGGCCGGCGACGCTGAACAGCGCCCGCTGGAGGGTCCGCTTGTGCAGCTCGACGTCGTAGCCGAGCTTGAAGGTCCGGATGGTGTCGAACAGCGCCTGGAGCGTGACGCGCTCGGTGTCGAGGAGCAGCTCGTCGCCCGCGTCCAGCACCCGCAGGTCGGCGCGCATCTTGCCCTTGTGCGTCAGCAGCGCGGCGTAGCAGCCGTGACCCGGCTCGAGGCCGAGCACGTCGTTCGTCACCTGGCCCGCCAGGAACTCCTTCGCGCCCGCGCCCGTCAGGGCGAGCTTGCCGCGCTCGGAACGGTCGACGACCGCGGCCTCCTGCGTGATCGCCCGGTACCCGTCGATGACCTGGTCGATGGCCGCCATACCCTCAATGTAGTCCCGTGCCCCACGACCACGATCACCACCACCACGATCACGACCACGCAGGTCACGGTCACTCGCACGCGCCGAGCGCGGATGCGGATCGCCGCTGGCTGGCGCTCGCCCTCGGGATCATCGCGTCGTTCATGGTCGTCGAGGTCGTCGCGGGCATCCTCGCCGACTCGCTGGCGCTGCTCTCCGACGCCGCGCACATGCTCACCGACGCCGGCGCGATCGCCCTGGCGCTCGTCGCGGCGCGGATCGCCATCCGCCCGGCGACGGGCCGCTTCACCTACGGGTTCGGCCGCGCGGAGATCCTCAGCGCGCAGATCAACGGCGCCACGCTGCTGGTGCTCGCCGGGGTCATCGGCGTGGAGGGCGTGCAGCGCCTCATCGACCCGCCTGCGGTCGAGGGGCCGATCGTCATCGCCGTCGGTGTCCTCGGCGCCTGCGTGAACGTGGGTGCGGCGTGGGCGCTGGCGAAGGCCGAGCGGCAGAGCCTGAACGTCGAGGGGGCGCGCCAGCACGTGCTGACCGACCTCTACGCCTCGCTTGCCGCCGCCAGCGCAGGCCTGATCATCGTGCTGACGGACTTCGACCGCGCGGATGCGATTGCGTCGCTCATCGTCGCGCTGCTGCTCCTGCGCTCGGGCTGGCGCCTGTCCCGCGATGCGGCCGCCGTGCTGCTCGAGGGCGCCCCGCGCGGCATGGACCCCGACGCCGTCGGCCGCGCCCTGGCGGGGGCTCCCGGGGTGGTGCAGGTCCACGATCTGCACGTCTGGGAGGTCACCTCCGGGTTCGTCACCCTCTCGGCGCACGTCGTCGTCGCGGCGGGGGACGACTGCCACGCGCGCCGCCGCGAGCTCAAGCAGCTGCTCGACGAGGAGTTCGGCATCCAGCACACCACGCTGCAGGTCGACCATGCGCCCGCGCCGGCGCTGCTCGACATCGAGCCGCGCCGCGCGTGATCAGCGCTCGGTCGCCAGGGCGGAGGCCACCGCGCGCGAACGGCGGCGGCGCCGCAGCGCCGTGGCGATGAGGCCGTACTTCGGCGACACGAGCAGCGCCAGCGCGAAGCACGTGGCACAGACGAGGCCCATGGCGCCCGCGATCGAGCTGTCCGCGCCGACGGCTCCCCAGTAGCCGGCCACGGCGCCGATCCACCCGATGCCGACGGCGATCGCGACCATGAGTGCCAGGCGGTCGGTCAGCAGGTACGCGGCGGCGGCGGGGACGATGAGGAGGGTGACGACGAGGATCGCGCCCACCGACTCGAACGCGGTGACCGCGGTGATCGCCACCGCGATGAGCACCGCGCGGGAGACGAGCTTCGGGCGCAAGCCGACGGTCTGGGAGAACTCCGGGTCGAACGTCGTCGCCTTCAGCTCCTTCCACAGCACGAGCACGAAGACGAGGTTCGCGGTGGCCACGAGCCCGATGATCACGATCGACCGCGCGACCTCGACGCCGCCGATGAGCCACGTGTCGAACGGGGCGAAGGCGATCTCGCCGTAGATCGTGGAGTCGAGATCGAGGTGGATGCCGCTGGCGTAGCGCGTGACGCCGAGGACGCCGAGGGCGAACAGCAACGGGAAGACGAGCCCGATCGCGGCGTCCGAGCGCACGAGCCCGGTGCCGCGCAGCGCGTCGATCGCCAGGACGCAGAGCACGGCGAACACCGCCCCGCCGACGATGACCGCCAGCGGCGCGCGGGTCTGGAAGAGCAGCCAGGTCGCGACGATGCCCGGCAGGACGGCGTGGCTGACGGCGTCGGACATCAGCGCCGCGCGGCGCAGGACGAGGAACGGCCCGAGCAGGCCGCAGGCGGTGGCGGTCAGCCCCGCGGTCAGGACGATGACGAGGTCGTCGTTCATAGCGGTGCTCCGGAGGCGAGCGCCTGCAGTCGGTCGGCGACCTCGTCGCCCAGGCTGCCGCGCAGGTCGCGCGGGTCGGGCTCGCGGGCGTCGGGCAGCTCGATGCGGCCGCCGAACTCCAGCCACGCCGACCACAGGTCGCGGCGCTCCTCGAGCGCGTGCGCGGCGGCGGCGCCCGCCTCGCTCAGGCGCAGGCGGCGCTCGGGGCCCTCGCGCTCGAGCAGCCCGGCGCGGTCGAGTGCAGCCAGCGCACGGCGCAGCTGCGACCGGGACCGGCCGGTCGCGAGGTGCAGTTCCGAGGCGGTCGGCGGGGGACCGGCGTGCATCGCGGTCTCGATCTCCAGGAGCACGCCCTCGGTGGCCGTGCGGCGGCGCTCGCGGGCGATGTGGCGCGCGCGCCACATCGCGCCGCGCCCCGGCGCCAGCAGGATCGCGGCGAGGACGACGCAGAACCCGACGACGACGATGACGGGGCCCGCCGGCAGCTCGGACCGGGTTGCCAGCAGGGCGCCCGTGACGCCGATCGCGGCGCCGATGAGTCCGGCGAGTGGCAGCAGGGTGCTGAGCCGGTGGGTGAGCTGGCGGGCGGCGACGACCGGGCTGATGAGCATCGCCACCATGAGGATCGCGCCGACCATCCGCACGCCGATCACGACCGCGACGACGAGCAGCATGGTGGTGGCCACGTCGATGACGCGGATCGGCAACCCGAGCGAGGCGGCGAACCCGGGATCGAAGACCGCGACCTTGAGGATCCGGAACCCGATGGCGACGACGAGCAGTGAGACCGCGGCGAGGGCCGCCATGACCACGAGGTCACGCTCGAGCAGTCCCGCGGCCTGGCCGAAGAGGTACTTCTCGAGCCCCGCCTGGTTGGCGTTGTCCGTGCCGGCGATGTAGGTCAGCAGCACGATGCCGAGGCTGAAGAAGCTTGCGAGCACGACGCCGATCGCGGCGTCGGGCCGGATCCGGCTCGTGTGCTCGATGGCGACCATGAGGACCGCGCCGGCGATGCCCGCGAAGGCGGCGCCGACGATGAGGCTGCCCGCGTCCTTCGCGCCGGTGAGGAGGAAGGCGATGCAGACGCCGGGCAGGGCGGCGTGGGCGATGGCGTCGCCGACAAGGCTGCGCTCGCGCAGCACCGCGAAGCTTCCGAGGACCCCTGCCGTCAGGCCGAGGATCGCCGCGCCGATCGCGACGACCGCGTCGGTGTACGGCAGCGGGAGGGCGTCGATCAGCCCGCCCATGGCACGGCCTCGGTGTCGGTGGCGTCCGGCGCGCCGTACGCCCGCGCCAGGTTGTCGTTGGACAGGGCCTCGTCAACCGGGCCGTTGGCGATCGCGCGGACGTTCAGCAGCAGCGCCCAGTCGAAGCGCTGGCGGACACCCGCGAGGTCGTGGTGGACGATGACGACCGACCGGCCCTCGTCGCGCAGCTCCCCGAGCAGGCCGAGCAGCGACTCCTGGGTGCGCGCGTCGATCCCGGCGAATGGCTCGTCCATGACCATGAGCGGGGTCTCCTGCGCGAGTGCGCGGGCGAAGAAGACGCGCTGGCGCTGGCCGCCGGAGAGCTGCCCGATCTGCCGCTTGGCGTAGGCCGCCATCCCGACACGGTCGAGGCACGCCTCGACGATGCGCTGGTCGTCACGCCCGACGCGCCGGAACCATCCGGTCGAGCGGTAGCGGCCCATGGCCACGACCTCGCCGACGGTGATGGGGAAGTCCCAGTCGACGGCTTCGCGCTGCGGCACGTAGGCCAGCCGGTCGAGCGCGGCTCGCGCCGGGCGCCCGGCGATGAGCGTCTGGCCGGCGTCCATCGGGACGAGGCCGAGCGCGGCGCGCAGCAGCGTGGACTTACCGGCGCCGTTGGGGCCGACGATGGCGCTGAGCTTGCCCTCGGGGAACGTCGCGTCGACGTCCCACAGGACGGGCCGCGCCCCGTAGGACACGGTCACGCGGCGGACTTCCAGGGCGGCGGCTCCGCTCATTTCAGGCCCTCCGAGATCGTTTCGGCGTTGTGGCGGACCATCCCGATGTACGTGCCCTCGGGCGTGCCCGGCTTCCCT
This sequence comes from Actinomycetota bacterium, assembly GCA_005788585.1. Next base: position 6,846 of record SYBY01000041.1, read on the forward strand.
GCGGCGTCGCTGAACAGCTCGCCGCCGATCTTGGCGTCGTGGCCGCGCTGGCGGGCCGCGGCGAGGACCGCGTCGATCGTCTGCTTCGGCACGCTGGACTCGACGAAGACCGCCTTGATGTTGCGGCGCTCCATGAGTTCGGCGATGCGCTCGATGCTGGCGGTCGTGGCCTCCGCGGCGGTGGAGATGCCCTGGATCGCGGCGACATCCATGTCGTAGCGGTTGCCGAGGTAGTGGAAGGCGTCGTGCGAGGTGATGAGCACCCGCTGGCGCTCGGGGACCGCCGCGAGCTGCTCGCGCACGTCGGTGTCGAGCCGGTCGAGCTCGGCCTGGTACGCCGCGAGGTTGTCGCGGTAGACGCCCTCGTGCGTGGGGTCGATCTCGATGAGCCGCTCGGCGATCGTGGCGCTGGCCTGCTTCCACAGGGCGACGTCGAACCACACGTGCGGGTCGTACTGCTCGTTGGCGGGCGCGCCGTCGGGCGGGGCGAGCAGGTCGCCGCGCGGCAGGTCCTCGGTGACCGCCTGCGTGGGCTGGCGCTCGGCGAGCTCGTCGAGCAGGTCCGCCATCTTGCCCTCGAGCTGCAGGCCGCCGTAGAAGATGACGTCGGCGTCGCGCATCGTCCGCACGTCGTCGGCGCTGGCCTTGTAGAGGTGGGGGTCGACGCCCGGCCCCATGAGGCCGGTGACCTCGACGCGGTCGCCGCCGATCTGGGCGACGGTGTCGGTGATGAAGTTCGTCGTCGTGGTGACGCGCACCGGGCGGTCGCTGACGTCGCCGCCGGACTCGGACGACGAGCAGCCGGCGAGGACGGCGGTCGCGGCGACGGCGGCGAGGAGTGCGAGCGCGCGGCTCATGACCGGTCCTCCGCGAGCTCGACGCGCATGGCCTTGGCCAGCGCGCCGCCGAGCGGGTGGACGACGCCGCCCACGCGGGCGAAGACCGGGCCGTCGAACGGTTGCTTGTCGACGATCTCCAGGTCGGCACCCAGGTCGATCCCGCGCTCGGCGAGGTAGCGGAGCATCTCCGGGTCGGAGTCCGACACGCGGACGAACCGCGCCCGCTCGCCGATCTCGAGCTCCTGCAGCCGGACCGTCGGCGTCTCGGCGACCGCGAGATCGACCGACGGGATGGGATCGCCGTGCGGGTCGGTGAGGGGGTGGCCGAGCTTCTGCGCGATCAGCGCCTCCAGCTCCTCGGAGATGACGTGCTCGAGCACCTCGGCCTCCTCGTGGACGCGGTCCCACGGCATGCCGAGCTCCTGGGCGAGGTAGAGCTCGAGCAGGCGGTGGTGACGGACGACCTCCAGCGCGAGGCGCATGCCCTCGGGCGTGAGCGTGACGCCCCGGTAGGGCTGATGGTCGACCAGCCCGCGCTCGGCGAGCTTCTTGACCATCGCGGAGGCGGAACCGGGGGTGACCCCGAGGCGCTCGGCGACGGCGTTCGTGGAGACCGCGTTGCCGGAGCGTGATTCCAGCGCGTAGATCGCCTTCGCGTAATCCTCGACCGCTGCCGTGGCTGAATCGGGCATGTGCCGTACAGTAACAGAAGTTGAGGCATGCCAAAACTCACGCCATCGGGTACCGTGACGCGCATGCTCCTGGCCGAGACCTTCCACGCGATCGTCGACTCCCTGCCTGACGACTGGACCGACCTGGAACTCGACCTGCGGATCCTCGACGAGGAGCGGTACATCGACGCCGCGACATACCTCGTCACCTGCAACGCGCAGCCCTACTCGCAGCGCGACTGGCACTGGAAGCTGCTGGTCGCCCACCGCTTCGGCCACGCCGCGGCGCCGGCCGCGGTCGGGATGGCGCTGAAGCTGCTCGACAACGCAGGGATCGAGGGAGAGCTCGTGCTGCGCGAGTCGCGCGTCGGGCGCGCCGAGGTCGTGCAGATGTGGGGCCGGCCGGAGTCGGTCCGCCAGGAGTTCAAGCAGCTGCG
>SYBY01000336.1 GCA_005788585.1 Actinomycetota bacterium
CGTCGCCGGCCTGGCCGACGACGTCCATCCCCGCTTCGGTCAACAGCCGCACGATGCCCTCGCGCAGCAACACGGAATCATCGGCTACGACGACGCGCACGGAATCTCCGCTCTGATGGTGGTGCCCTTGCCCGGTGGGCTGTCTACCGCCAGCCGGCCATCCAGCGCGGCCACGCGGTCGGAGAGACCGCGCAGCCCGTGCCCGCCGGCATCCGCGCCGCCGCGCCCGTCGTCGCGGACCTCCACGACGGCATGCCCGTTGACGCGCTCCACGCGCACCTTCGCATGCTCGGCCCCGGCGTGCTTGGCGAGATTGGCCAGCGCCTCGGAGACGACGAAGTACGCGGCCACCTCGACGGGTGCAGGGAGCCGCTCGTCGGGGACGGCCTCGACGTCCACGGGCGTCGGCGACCGCGCGGCCAGCGCGTCGATGGCGGCGGGCAGGCCGCGGTCGGTGAGGATCGCCGGATGCAGGCCGCGCGCGAGCTCGCGCAGCTCCTCCAGGGCCTGGTCGAGCTCGGTCGACGCGCGCCCCAGCAGCTCCCGGGCCTCCTCGGGGTCCCGGTCGACCGCGCCGCGAGCCAGCCCGAGCTGCAGCGAGAGTGACACCAGGCGCTGCTGCGCCCCGTCGTGCAGGTCGCGCTCCAGCCGGCGGCGCTCGGCCATCCCCTCGGTCACCAGCCGGGCGCGCGACTCCTGCAGGTCGGCGACGCGGGCCCGCAGCTCGGCTTCGAGCCGTCCGTTCTCCATGGCGAGGGCGGCCGCGCTCGCGGCTGCGGCGACGATGTCCCGCTCCTCGTCGAGCGACCGGTCGTAGACCATCGCGCCGACAAGCGCGTCACCGTGGCGGACTTCCACGGCGCCGCGGCGGGCGTCGTCGGGTGCCGGCAGGCCGACGGGCCGACCCGCGTCGTCGACGAACCGCTGCTCGCCGTCGAGCCAGAAGGCGAGCTGGATCGTCGGGTCCTCCAGCGCCTCGGCCAGGACCTCCTCCAGGGCCTGCGGCTCGTCGCCACCGAGCCGGTCGAGCAGTTCGCCGACCGCCGTCGCCTGTACCCACCGCGAGCGCAGCAGCCCGGTGAGGAACACGAACGGGAGCGCCAGGAACGGCACCAGCGCGGCCAGGTTCAGCACGATGTAGAGCGAGCTCTGGTCGTCGACGACGAGGTCGGCGATCAACACTGCGCCGAGCAGCACGATGAGCGCGCCACCGCAGATCAGGATGGGCGTCAGCAGGCGTCGCGCCGCCGGAGTGGCCGCACGCCCCCGCTGCACCATCAGCCACAGCAGCCCGGCGATCACGGCGACACCCGCCAAGCTGCCGACGACATCGATGACGTCGGCGACCCAGTCGACGTCGGCGACGAGCAGCAGGTTCTCCGGCTGGTCGTCCGCGGACTGCGACTCGAGGTTCGGTGCGAACAGCGCGTACATCAGCGGCACGCCGATGCCGAGGGCGTACCCCGCGGTGAGCAGCCGGCGTTCCTGCGTGGACGCCGGCCGGCCCGTCGGGAAGGTGAGCACGAGCTGCGCGAACACGATGAAGAACACCGACCCGAACGTCGCGCCGAGCGTGAACACCCACGCGACGTCGCTGACGACGAGCGAGTTGAGCATGAACGTGAAGCCCGTGGCGCACAGGAGGGCGCCCACGAGATTGTTGGGCCGCCGCCACCACGCGAACAGGCCGGTGCCGATGTACGTCGCCATGACGCCGGCGACGACGATGGCGTCGATCGACCGGCTGGTGACGCTCCCCCGGTCCGTCGTCAGCTGCACGGCGACCGCTGAGGCGATCAGCAGCAGGCCCAGCAGCCCGATGCCGACCAGGGCCGGCCGCAGACCGGTCACGCCGCGAGCACCTCCTCCAGCGCCCGCCCCGACAGGTCTGCCTTGGCGATGAACCCGCGCGCACCGCTGGTCCCGACGAGCGGCCCGTACTCGCTGGCCTCACGGCTGGAGACCAGCACCACGGCAGGTGCGGGCTGGAAGCCGCACAACCGGGCGGCGACCTGGAAGCCGTCCGTGTCGGGGAGGTTGACGTCGAGCAGGACGACGTCGGGGCGCAGCGCCTCGGCCTGTGTCAGGGCGGTGGCGCCGTCGCCCGCCTCTCCGACGACGGCGTAGCCCTCGAGCTCGAGCAGCATCCGCGCGGTCGAGCGGAAGCTCGGGTGATCGTCGACGATGAGGACGGAGGGGGCCACCCGTCCATTGTGGCGCGTGGGCAGGCCGCTACGGGTGCGGGTAACCCCCGGAAACCGGTGCTGAGCCCGAGCGTGTTCAGGCGCGGACCGCGACGCCCGCCGCCGCGGCGATCGCCTGGTACGCCGCGCCGGGATCCTCGGCGCCGAACACGGCCGAGCCGGCGACGAACCACGTCGCGCCGGCGGACGCGCACAGCGGTGCGGTGTCGACGTCGACGCCGCCGTCGACCTGGATCGCGGCGTCCGGGCCGAGCAGGTCCCGGACGGCCCTGACCTTCTCGAGCGTCGACGGGATGAGCGACTGCCCGCCCCAGCCCGGGTTCACCGTCATCACGAGCGCGAGGTCCAGCAGGTCGGCGACCTCCGCGAAGACCGCGGGCGGAGTCGCCGGGCACACCGCCAGCCCGGCGCGGCAGTCCGCCTCGCGGATCTGGTGCAGGACGCGGTGGGCGTGCTGTGTCGCCTCGGCATGGACGGTGATCCCGTCGGCGCCGGCACTGGCGAAGTCCTCGATCTGCCGCTCAGGCGTCTCGATCATGAGGTGGACGTCGAGGTAGATGCTGTCGGGCAACGCGTCGCGCAGCGCCCCGAGCACGACCGGGCCGACCGTGATCGGCGGGACGAACTGGCCATCCATGACGTCGAAGTGGATGACGGTCGCCCCCGCGTCGACGACCCGCCGGACGTCCTCGGCCAGGTTTGCGAGGTCGGCGGAGAGGATGGACGGTGCGACGTGGTGATGGTTGAGGGGACTCATATCTCCCTGAGCATGGAGCCCTTGCAGCTGTTGCAGATCATCGTGGCCGAGGAGGACATTCGCACGATCGTCCCGTGTTCGCCGC
>SYBY01000337.1 GCA_005788585.1 Actinomycetota bacterium
CCACGGAGCGGAAGGAATCACCGTGCCGCACGTCATGACCGTCCTGGGCCCGATCGCCCCCGAGGACCTCGGGCCGACGATCACCCACGAGCACCTGCTCATCGACATGACGTGCTACTTCCCGCCGCCCGGCGACCCGTCCCTCGACCCGTACGCCGAGGAACCCGTGCGGCTGGAGGATCTCCACCGGATCCGCGTCGACATCAACGGCGTGCGCGACAACGTCCTGCTCACCGACTGGGACCTCGCGATCGAGGAGCTGCAGGCGCACGCCGATGAGGGCGGCGCGGCGGTCGTCGACGTCACGCTGGAGGACATCGGTCGTGACCCCGAGCTGTTGCGCAGGGCGGCCGAGCAGACCGGCCTGCACGTGATCGCCGGCTGCGGGCACTACGTCCACCTCTCGCACCGCGCCGGGCTGGACGACGAGCCCGTGGAGTCCATCCACGCCCGGATCGTCTCCGAGCTGACCGACGGGATCGGCGACAGCGGCGTGCGGCCGGGGATCATCGGCGAGATCGGGGCGTCCGCCCAGCTGCACCCGACCGAGGCGAAGGTCCTCCGTGCCGCCGCCCGCGCACAGACCGACACCGGGGTGGCGATCACCGTGCACCTCAGCCCGAACTCCGACAACGCCCACGAGGTCCTCGACATCCTCGAGGCCGACGGCGCCGACCTGAGCCGCGTCGTCGCCGATCACCTCGACATCAACCTCACCCGCTTCCGCGGGGACCTCACCGCGGCGCTGGACTACCAGCGGTCGATCGCCGAGCGCGGGTGCTTCCTGGAGTACGACACCTGCGGGAACTCGAGCTACAGCCCGAGCGCCATCGGCGACCCGCCGTTCTGGTTCGCCTCCGACCAGGAGCGCGCCGTCGCGATCGCGCAGCTGTGCGAGGACGGGTACGCCGACCGGATCCTGCTCTCGCAGGACGTCTGCCACAAGACCGACCTGCGGCGGTTCGGCGGGACGGGGTACGGCCACGTGATGCGCACGTTCCGCACGCACCTCGGCGAGGTGGGCCTGAACGAGGCGACGGTCGCGGGCTTCCTGGTCGACAACCCGCGGCGGCTGCTCACCGTGGGCTGACGCGCGCGGCGAGCCCGCCGCCCTGCGACGCGGCGAGCATCGTGGCCATCGTCGCGTCGCCCTCGACGCGGATCCGGCCTTCCTGCAGCGCCGTGACCGGGTGGTCGCGGCCGGTGCCCATCGCCAGGAACGTGTCGAGATCGCAGGTGACGGTCACGTCCGGGGACTCGATCTCCCCTTCGCCGACCTCCAGCTCCTCGTCGCCGAACAGCAGGTGGATGGCGCGCCCGTCGACGACGAACATCAGCTTGCCGCGGACGCCGGCCGCGTGGGAGGCGGAGAACGACGCGCGGACCGTCCCGAGCAGGCCGCCCGCGGAGTCGCCGGCGTCGACGGGCACCCCGAAGATCGCGACCGAACGCCGGCCGGCCTCGAGGTCACCGGACAGGCTCATCCGGCCCTGGGCCACCGCGTCCTCGGGTGACAGCTGCTGCGAGGCGACAGCCAGGAAGGTGGCGACGTCGCTGACGACGACGAAGCTCGGGTCGGCGGCCTCGCCCTCGCGGGCGGCGATGGTGCCGTCCTCGATGTCGACGTGGAAGACCTCGCCGTCGATGCGGTACTCGTAGCTCTCGAAGAGCCCGGCGGCCATCTCGGGCCGGAAGCTCGCCTCCAGCGCGACGACGAGCCAGCCGAGGCGCAGCTGCTCGCCGGGCGGCGGGTCGCCCAGCAGGTGCCGGCCCCAGCGCACGAGCTCGCGGACGACGGGGCGCAGGTCCTCGCCGAGCGGGGTCAGCTGGTAGACGGTCGCCGCCGCGGGCGGCGGGAGCTGCTTGCGCTCGACCACCCCCGCGTCGAGGAGGCCGCGCAGCCGGGCGCTCAGCACGTTCGGCCCGATGCCGGGCAGTCCCGCCTGCAGGTCCGTGTAGCGCTTCGGGCCGAGGAGCAGGTCGCGGACGACGAGCAGCGCCCAGCGCTCCCCGACGACATCCAGCGCGCGAGCGGCGCCGCAGTACTGGTCATACGAGCGCGTGCTCACGGTCCGATCCAGCTTAGTCGCAGCCCTCTTCCGACGCTATGTGACTTGCGATCGCACATCATCTGCTATCACTTCCGTAGTCCCGGAATGGGCCGGGAGGGGAAGGGGACCGGATGAACCTCTGTCTTGGGGCGGCGCGACGCGCCGTGAGGTTGGTCTGCGCACTTGCGCTGATCAGCGGGATCATGGCCGCGCCGGCTGTGGCGAAGGTCGACGTGACGGGTTTCGTCGCGAAGCCGATCGCCGCGAACGCGTCATGCTCGACGACCACCACCGCGGCCACCGAGTCGCAGGCGGGCGCGAACAAGGACTTCTGCGTCGCCATGGCCTTCAGCGGCGGCGGCGACGCCTTCGGCGGGGGCGACGACGTCCGCGACCTGAAGATGTCCCTGCCTCCGGGTCAGGTCGGCGGAGCCACCGCGACGCCGACGTGCAGCGTGTCGCGCTTCCACTCGCTCAACGGGTGCCCGTCGAGCGCGCAGGTCGGTGAGGCCAGCGGCCGGATCGAGGCCATCCTGACGCTGCCGGAGAACATCATCACCGGCAAGATCTTCAATCTGACCCCGCGGGGCAGCGAGGCCGCGCGGCTGGGCATCCAGCTTGAGCTCGCCGGCCTGGCGGCCGTGCAGAAGGTCGAAGCGGTCATCGTGCTGCGCGGCGACGGCGGCCTCGATGCGCTGAGCACCGGCCTGCCCCGGACGTTCCTCGGGCTGCCGATCGAGATCCGGCGCTTCAACCTCAAGCTCTGGGGCTCCAAGGCGGACCACCCGACGCTCGACAAGCCGTTCGTCGTCAACCCGACCGACTGCTCGCAGCCCGCGACGACGCGGGTCTTCATCCGCTCGGCGCAGGGCGTCGATGCGAGCAGCAGCTCGAGCTACCAGCCCACCGGCTGCGACAAGCTCGCATTCACGCCGTCGATGATCCTCGAAGGCGACCACGCGGCCGACGGCCCGGGCACCATCACCGCCGGCATGACGTTCCCCGAGCAGGCGCCGGGAGCGCTCGCTCAGGCCCGGGTGAAGACCGCCGACGTCGTACTGCCGCAGGGGTATGAGCTGTCGGCCAGCGCCGGATCAGAGCCCGGCTTCGTCGGGTGCACCGACGAGCAGTTCGCGCAGTCGGAGGCCACGCCGACCACGTGCCCCGAGGGGTCGAAGGTCGGCACGGTGCGGTTCCGGTCGCCGCTCATCGCCGAGGAGCTCGAGGGCGTGGTGTACCTCGCCGCGCAGCGTCCGGGTGCCGGGCTGATCCGGATCTTCATCTTCGCCCAGACCGGGCCGGACCCTGAGTCGGCGCGCGTGAAGCTCAGCGGCGAGGTCATCCCCGACCAGCAGACCGGGCAGCTCACGACGCGTCTGACGAACCTGCCGCCGGTCCCGTTCACGTTGTTCCGGCTGTCGTTCCGCGGTGGGCCGACGGCGATCATCGCCGGCCCGCGGTCGTGCGGGACACGGACGGGGTCGACGACGGTCGTGCCGGACAGCGGCGGCCCCGCGGCGGTCCCGACGGCGCCGATCACGGTCGACACCGGCTGTGACGACCCGGCGCGGTTCGCCCCGTCGCTCGCGACGTCGCTGACCACCACCCAGGCGGCGTCCCCGACGGTGCTGACCGCCAACCTCATCCGCCCGGACGGCCATGCCCGCCTGACGGGCGCGAAGATCTCGCTGCCGCCCGGGTTCTCGGGTCGCCTGACCGCCGCGCCGCAGTGCGCGGTCGAGCAGGCGCGGGCCGGGACCTGCGCGGCGGAGAACCGCGTCGGCGGGGTCGGCGTGAAGGTCGGCCCGGGCCCGGTGCCCGCACCGATCAACGGGAACGTGTACCTGACCGCGCCGCAGGTGCCGGGTGACCTCGCGGGTCTCTCGATCGTCGTGCCGGGCAACTTCGGGCCGCTGTACTTCGGCGACCTCGTCGTGCTCGCCCGCATCGTGGTGCGCCCGGACATCGGGCTGGACATCGTCGTGGCCGACGTGCCCGGCCGCGTCTACGGCATCGACATCAACCTGCGCGAGATGGCGCTGACGCTCGACCGTGACGGCTTCGGCCTGAACGCCACGAGCTGCGCGCCGATGCAGACGACCGGCACGCTGTACTCGGACCTGGGCGCGTCGGCGGAGGTCAGTGCGCCGTACCAGGCGACCGGGTGCGAGAACGTGCCGTACACCCCGACGCTGACCGCGGCGTTCGCCGGCGGACGGCGTGAGGTCGCCGAGAACGGCCACCCCGAGCTGCGCACCGTCGTCGGTGCGGGGCTCGGCCAGGGCGGCACCCGGGACCTCGACCTGGTGCTCCCCGAGGGCGTGTCGATCGACGTCGATCGCATCAAGCGCTCGTGCCCGATCGCGGACTACCAGGCGGGCACCTGCAAGCCCGAGACCGTGGTCGGCGAGGCCGTCGCCGAGTCGCCGCTCATCGCCGAGCAGCTGCGCGGCACCGTGACGTTCGTGTCCGTGCCGGGTGTCCCGCTGCCGGAGCTGCGCATCGACCTGCGCGGCCCGCTGTCGATCACCCTCGCCGGCCGGGTCCGGCAGGAGGGCACGCGCATCGTCGCCGCCGTCAGCGGTCTGCCGGACACGCCGCTGACCCGCTTCGAGCTGACATTGGCCGGCGGTTCGCGCGGCCTGCTCCAGGCGTCGCGTGACCTGTGCGCGACCTCGCGGGTCCCGATCGACGCGCAGTTCGCGTCGTTCACGGGCGCCGCGGTCAAGCGCACGGTCTCGGTAGACATGCCGGACTGCGCGCCCGCGGCGACGGTGAAGCTCAGCACGCTGCGCCGCGGCCGCCCGGCCCTGGACCTGCGGATCGTGGGCGGGCGGACGAAGGTGACCGCCGCACAGTTCACGCTGCCGTCGGGCCTGCGCTTCCAGCCCGCATCGCGGGTGCGGCGGCTGGTGAAGGTCAGCGCGACCGGCCTGCCGCGCGGCTCGCGCGCCACGGTGTCCGTGAGCGGGCAGCGCCTGCGGATCAATGTCCCGAAGGGGAAGTCCGCGACCGTCCTGCGGGTGCGTCTGCGCGCCGGCGGCATCCGCGTCAGTCCCCGTCTGCGCCGGGCCTCGCGCCCGCGCCTTGCCTTCAGGCTGAGCACCAGCCTGACCGATGGCCGTCGGCCATCCCTACGCATCAACGCCCGGCCGGCAGCCACCCCCTCAGGGCAGTCGTAGGGAGGACGTAGGACACGGGAGCGCCGCCGGTGGACTGGACACCACTGGCGGCGCGTCCGCGCTACGCCGCGTCCTGCTCGCCCGCGGGGCTCGGCGTGTCGGGCCGGGAGCCGTGCAGCAGGTCCGCCGCCGCGGCGACCGCCGCGACCGCGGCGTCGTCGTCGACGGGCTTCTTCTTCGCCCGGGTGCGCTTCGCGGGCGGCTTCTTCGGCGCGGGAGTGGCGCCATCGCCGTCCGCGTCGGCCTTCGCCGCCGCAGGCTTGCGGGTGCGCGGCTTGCGCGCGGGCTTGGGCTTCTCCTCCGGCGTGTCGTCCACCGGGGTCTCCGCGGCGTCGACCTCGACCTTCGCCTTGCCCGCCCGCGGACGACGTGAGCGCTTCACCGACGGCGGCAGCTCCGCCGTCTCGACGGCCTCCGGCGTGTCGCCGTTCTCCGACGTCGACGTCGCCGCCGCCTCGGCCGCGCGCTTGGCACGCGACCGGCGGTTGCGCGAGCGGCTGCGCTTGCTGCGCGGCCGCTGCTGCCCGTCGCCCTCGACCTCCTCGCCGACCGCCTCCGCGGTCGCCGCCACGGCCTTCTCGTTCGTCGCCGCGGCCTGCGCCTCGCCGGCGCCCTTCTTGCCGCCGCGCTTGCGCTTGCC
>SYBY01000042.1 GCA_005788585.1 Actinomycetota bacterium
CAGAAGAAGAACCCCGACGCCGCCGAGCTCCTGCGCGCCAAGGCCCCGCGCGTGGTCGGCCACATGGCCGCGCTCCACGGGGTCATGCACGCCCTGCCGCTGACCTACAACAAGGACCTGCAGGAGGACAAGGAGCACCTGTTCGACGCCGTCGACACCGTCCAGCTCTCCCTCCGCGCGGCGACCGGGATGATGAGCACCGCGACCTTCCACGCCGACCGCATGCGTGAGGCGGCGGCCGACGAGCTCATCGCGGCGACCGACCTCGCGGACCTGCTCGTCAAGCGGGGCGTGCCGTTTCGCGAGTGTCATGGCATCGTCGCCGGGCTCGTCCGTGACGCGGTCGACAACAACCGCGCGCTCTCGTCGTTCTCCGCTGACGAGCTGCTCGCCCACAGCGAGCACCTCGACGACGGGGTCGCCGCGGTGCTGCAGCAGTCGTCGTGGCTGGAGAGCAAGGTCTCCGAGGGCGGCACGTCGCTGGCCCGCGTGCAGGAGCAGCTGGCGGCCGCGCGCGACGCCCTGCGGTGACGCTCCCGGCCGCGCTGCGCCTCCCGGTCGCCGAGGCGGCGCCCGCGTTGCTGGGGCACACGGTGACCGTCGGCGGCCGCACCGGCGTCATCGTCGAGACCGAGGCCTACCACGAGGCCGAGCCCGCCTGCCACGCGTTCATCGGCCGAACCGCGCGGACCGAGACCCTCTTCGCCGCGCCAGGCGTCTGGTACGTCTACCGGTCGTACGGCATCCACGCCCTGCTGAACGCCGTGGTCGAGACCGAGGGCGTCGGCGCCGCCGTCCTGATCCGCGCGCTGGAGCCGGTCACCGGGCTCGACGAGATGCGCGCCATGCGCGGTACGACGGCGCGCACCGACCTCGATCTGTGCTCCGGCCCCGGCAAGCTCAGCCAGGCGCTCGGCATCGACGTCGACGCCAACGGCACGAGCATCCTGCGCGGCCCTATCCGCCTGGGACCGCCCCCGCCGGGATGGGAGACCCTGGACGTCGTCGCCGGCCCCCGGATCGGGATCACCAAGGCGACCGAGCTGCCATGGCGCTTCTCCGTCGCCGGGAACCGCCATGTCTCGCGGCCTCGGCCGCGCGTCTAGCTCAGCCGGTGGAGGGCGTGGCGCCGCCGGTCGGGGCGTCGCCGCCCGGGGCAGGTGCGGGTGTCGGTGCTGGTGTCGGAGCGGGCGCCGGGGTCGGTGCAGGAGCCGGGTCGGGCGCGGGGGTCTGACCGCCGCCGCCACCACCGCCATCGCCCGTGCCACCGCCGCCGGTCTCGCCGTCGCCACCCGCGTCGGGGGTTTCGCCGCCCTCCCGCTCGGTGTCGCCGCCGCCGGTCGTGGACGTGGGTGCCGGGGTGGTCCCGGACCCGGTGCCGGGGGTCGCCTCGCCCAGCGGCGTGCTGTCCTCGTCGGGCGCGCCGAGACCGAGCTCCTCGCAGCGCTTGGTCTTCTTCTGTTTCTCGGTCTTGCACCGGGCCTTCGCGCGTTCCTCGTCGAGCGCCAGGGCGGACTTCATGAACGCCTGCCAGATGGCGGCCGGGTAGGTGCCACCCGCGACCGGATCACCCTGCCACTCGGTCTTCATGGGCTGGACCTTGTCGGCGTAGCCGACCCAGACGGCGACCGTGTACTGCTCGGTCGAGCCCACGAACCAGGCGTCGCCGTAGTCCTCGGTGGTTCCCGTCTTGCCCCACACGCGCACGCCGTTCCCCAGCGCCGCGCGCTTGGCGGTGCCGCTCGTGACGACGGACTGCATCAGCGACACCGACGTGCTGGCGACGTCCTCCGAGATGATCCGCGTGCGCTTGGGCTTGTTGCGGGCGATGACGTTGTCGAGATCGGAGCGGCGGCGCACGGAGCGGATGCCCACAGGCCCGCGTGACCGCGTGCCCAGCGAGCCGGACACGACCTTGCCGCCCGTCGCGAACGTCTCGTAGGCGTGGGCCATGTCGAGGGCGGTCACGCCCTCCTTCAGGCCGCCGAGCGTGATCGCGTAGTTCTTGGAGACGGGGGTCCGGATGCCCATCCGCTTGGCGAGCTTGGCGACCTTGCCGACGCCGACATCGATACCGACCGCGGCGTACACGGCGTTGTCGGAGAACGTCGTCGCACCGGCGAGCGATTGCGATCCGGCGTAGTTGCCCTCGTAGTTGTTGACGACGAACTTCTCCTTGCCACCGGAGTTCGGCACCGTGAACTCCCGCTTGCGCGAGGGCCACACCGAACCCGGGCCGATGCCTTCGCGCAGGGCGGCCGCGAGGACGAAGGGCTTGAAGGACGAACCGGGCTGCCGCTGGCCCTGGGTGGCCAGGTTGAACGGGGCCGCGTCGTAGTCGCGTCCTCCGACCATCGCACGCACCTCACCAGTGCCGTTGTCGATCGCCACGAGCGACGCCGACGGTCCCGCCGGGTTGCCCAGCCACTTGTTCACGGCCTCTTCGGCGCGCGCCTGCATCTTCAGGTCCAGCGTGGTCTGGATCCGCAGGCCGCCCTCGAAGGCGCGACGCGGCCCGTAGCGCTCGGCGGCCTGCTGGCGCACCCAGCTGGCGAAGTACCCCGAGCCAGGGGTCACGGCCTTGAGCTTCGGCGGGCGGACCTGCTCCGGGGCCGGAAGGGGCTCCGCCTTGCCGCGCTGGAAGTCCAGCTCCGTGATGTAGCCCTGCTCGAACATGCGCTGGAGCACGAGGTTGCGGCGCTCGCGCGCGGACTCGGGACGCGTCACGGGGTCATAGGCCGTCGGGTTGGAGACGACGCCGGCGATCATCGCGGCCTCGTGCGGCTTGAGCTCGTCGGCGCAGCGCCGGTCCTTGCCGCCGCACCCCTCGTGGTTGATGTCCTGGCCGAAGTACGTGCGGGCGGCGGACTCGATCCCGTACGCGCCGTTGCCGAAGTAGATGGAGTTCAGGTACTCCGTGAGGATCTTCTCCTTCGACCACTTGCGCGTCAGGTGGAACGCGAGCGCCGCCTCGCGGATCTTGTTGAAGACCGTCCGTTCCTCCTGCGCCTTCGTCGCGTTCTTGACGAACTGCTGCGTGATCGTGGACCCACCCTGAACGGCGCCGCCGGCCTGGATGTCCTGGACCAGGGCGCGCGCGGTGCCGCGGAGGTCGACCCCCGGATGCTCGTAGTAGCGCCGGTCCTCGATGGCGATGATCGCGTGCTGCATGGCCGGTGCGATCTCGTCCTTCTCGACGATGATGCGACCCGTATTCGAGGTCAGCAGCGCGAGCGGTTCGCCGCGGACGTCGGTGAGCAGCGAGTTCTGCGCCTGGCGGTACTCGGCGCGGTTCTCGAGCGCCGGGAGGTCGGAGGCGACGGCCATCATCATCCCGAAGAGGGTCGAAACGCCCGCAAGCAGGCCGAGGCCGAGCAGGATGAAGAGGAGCCGCAGCTTCTTCACCCGCGGCTTCACCGGGGGGATGTCCGTTGGTCCGTACACGCTCATGGGAGCTGGTGTGCGAGCCCGCGACCAGGATGGTCCGCGGCCGCGAAAAGCCGGGCGTTCAGGCCCGGCCGAGGGTCCTCAGTC
>SYBY01000043.1 GCA_005788585.1 Actinomycetota bacterium
CGTATCGGCAGGTCGATGCGGTTCCTTGACCCCCAATTTGGGGGGTTGCTACCTTTCCTCGGCCGTTCCTAAATGTTGGACTGGGGGGAGAGAACTTGTCCAGGCAGTGGGGTCGCGGCGTGCTTCTTTGCGCGCTCGCACTACTTGTCGGTCTCGTGATGCCGGGTATGGCATCCGCGAAGGTGGCGTTCACGAGCGTCGTGGCGAAGCCGATCGACGCATCATCGAAGTGCACGACACTCGAGGCGGTCCCGACCGTCTCGCAGGCCGGCAAGCGCACGGATTTCTGCGTCGCGCTCGCCACCGACGGTGGCAGTGACCCGGAGCTCGGCAACCTGCCGGGCCTCGGAGACGATCTGAAGGACCTCACGCTGTCGCTCCCGCCGGGCCAGGTGGCGTCGCCGAAGGCGACACCGCTGTGCGCACGCGAGGCCTTTCTGAAGGACAAGTGCGCGGCGACGTCCCAGGTCGGCACGCTCAGCCTCGCCGTCGACGTGCTCGGCGCCGGCCGCATCGACGAACGGCTGCTGCAGGGCAAGGTCTTCAACCTCGCGCCCCAGGGCACCGAGGGCGCGCGGCTCGGCCTCGCCGTCGACGTCGCCATCGGCCCGCTGAACCTCAGCGGCGTCATCCACCTCGAGACCGAAGCCCGCCTGCGCGCCAGCGACAGTGGCCTGGACTCGATCACGCTGGACAACCCGCGTGACCTCGAGGGCATCCCGCTCGAGCTCCGTCGCCTGAACCTGCGCCTCTGGGGCAGCAAGGCCGACCACCCGACGCTGCAGAAGTCGTTCATGAGCTCGCCGACCACCTGCACCCCGGCCATCACGCGGGTCAAGGCGGTCTCGTACAAGGGCGACACGACGACGGCGCAGACGTCGTTCACCCCCACGGGCTGTGACCAGCTGGACTTCCAGCCCACGGCGATCTTCGAGAGCGCCCGTGAGGCCGACACGCCCGGCGAGCTGACCTCCGGCGTCGCGCTCCCCGATGAGGAGAGCCCGCTGGCCCAGTCGCACATCAAGAAGGCGACCGTGGTGCTGCCGCCCGGGTTCGAGCTGTCCCCGACGGTCGGGTCCAATCCCGCCTTCACGGGCTGCGACGACTCGCAGTTCAACCGCTTCGAGGAGGGCGTGGTCACCTGTCCCGAGGGCTCGCAGATCGGCACGGTGCGCTTCCGCTCGCCGCTGCTGATCAACGACGAGCTCGTGGGCAAGGTCTTCGTCGCGAACCCGAAGCCGGGTGAGCCCAAGGTCCGCTTCTTCGTCAACGCCGAAGCGGGCCCGGAGTCCAACGCGGTCCGCGTGAAGCTCATCGCGAAGGTGCAGATCGACCCGAACACCGGGCAGCTCACGACCGTCCTCGATGATCTGCCCGCGACCCCGTTCACGGAGTTCCGGTTCAGCTTCTTCGGTGGTCCGCGCGGTCCCGTGGCGATGCCGCGGCAGTGCGGCACGTACACCGGTGACACGATCCTCGAGCCGATGAACGGCAACCCGAGCAAGACGGTCCAGGCGTCCGTCGCGATCGACCAGGGCTGCAACAGCCCCGAGCCGTTCGCGCCGACCTTCGCCGCCGGCGTCTCGCCGGACCTCGCCGGCTCGTCGACGTCCCTCGTCACGGTGTTCAACCGCCCCAGCGGCCACGGCCGCATGCGGTCGATGAGCATCGACCTGCCGACCGGCCTCTCCGGCCGGCTGCCTGCCGCGGTGCAGTGTCCGCTCGCGGTCGCGGCCTCCGGGTCGTGCGGTGAGGAGAGCCGTGTCGGCCGCGTCGAGGCGCTCGCCGGCGGCGGTTCCGATCCGAAGGCGCTCGGCGGCAACGTCTACCTGACCGAGGGTCCCAACGGGGCGCTCGCCGGGCTGAACATCGTCGTCGACGTGAAGGTCGGCCCGCTCGACTTCGGCCGCGTCGTCACGCAGGCGACCATTCTCGTCCGGCCCGACACCGGCCTGACGCTCCAGGTCCCGGAGATCCCGCTGCGCCAGGAGGGCGTCGAGGCGAACATCCGCCAGCTCGCCGTGATCCTGGACAAGAACGGGTTCAACGTGAACGCCACGAGCTGCGCGCCGAACCAGTTCACCGGCACGGTCGTCTCCGACACCGGTGTCGCGGCGCCGATCTCGGCGCCCTACCAGCCGCAGGGCTGCGCGGGCCTGCCGTTCGCCCCGAAGGTCGAGGCGACCATCGGCGGCGGCGCGGCGCAGACGCGGGAGAACGGTCATCCGTCCCTGAAGGTCGTCGTCTCGCAGACCGCGGGGCAGGCGAACGCCTCGAAGATGGAGGTCGTCCTGCCGGAGGGCATCTCGGCCGACAGCGAGCGTCTGCAGTCCGTCTGCAAGCTCGAGGTCTACAACCAGAACGCCTGTCCTCCTGAGACGGTGAAGGGCACGGCGACGGCGTACACGCCGCTGCTGCCCCAGCCGCTGAGCGGCCCGGTCACCTTCGTGCAGATCCCGGGCAGCCCGCTGCCGGGCCTGCGGATCAAGCTCCAGGGCGCGATCACCATCGAGCTGACCGGCACCATCAAGTTCGGTGACAAGAACCGCCTGGTGAACGTCATCGATCCGATCCCGGACACGCCGCTGTCGCGCTTCGAGCTCGACCTCAAGACGGGTCCGCAGTCGCCGCTGATCGCCACGCGCGACCTCTGCCAGTCGGCGAAGAACACGATCGACGGCACGGCGTGGGCGCACTCCGGCGCCCAGGTGCCGATCAAGACCGAGGCCGAGGTCCTGGCCTGTCAGCCGGCCGGCACGCTGCGGCTGAGCTCGTTCCGCGGTGGGCGTCCGTCGATGGACCTGCGGGTCGTCGGTGGCCGCACCCGGGTGACGCGGGCTCAGCTGGTCCTGCCCAAGGGCATGGAGTTCCAGCGTGCGGCGATCGTCAAGAAGCGGCTGCGCGTCAGCGCGTCGGGCCTGAAGAAGGGCGCGCGCGCCCGGGTCACCGTCAGCGGGTCGAGCATCCGCGTCGTCGTGCCCACGGGCCAGTCGGCGAAGGTCCTGCGCGTCCGGCTTGCGAAGGGCAGCGTGCGCGTCAGCACCCGCCTGCGCAAGCGCGGCCGCCCGCAGCTCTCGTTCCGCCTGAACACCACGATGGCGGACAAGAAGACCGGCCGCAGCAACCTGCGCGTGCGTCCCGCAGCGCGCTAGGGGTGGAACACCCCCCGCGCCGGCCAGCACCCCGGCCGGCGCGGGGGCCACTCACGTCCTGACACGGCGTCAAAAAAAGCTACGGGCTGGTAGGACCGCGCCATTCGTGCCACACTATGCTCGAGTTGAGGCCAAAGGCCTGAATTTCAGTCATTCGGCTACAGAGACAGGGGCGCAGGGGTGCGTACGAATCGTTGGAGGCCGGCGACGGCAGGTGTCGTCGCGGCCATTGCCGTGCTGGGCTGCGCAGGGACCGCGCAGGCGAAGGTGGACATCACGGCGCTCGTCGCCAAGCCGATCGCGAAGGACGCGACGTGCTCACCGACCACCACGGCCGCGACCCAGTCGCAGGCCGGCGCCCATGAGGACTTCTGCGTCGCACTCGGCCTGAACGGCGGCGGCGACGCGTTCGGCGGCGGCGACGATCTCAAGGACCTGAAGCTGTCGCTCCCCGGCGGCCAGGTGGGCAACGCCACCGCCACCCCGCTCTGCTCGGTCTCGCGCTTCCGCAGCCTGAACGGCTGTCCGTCGACCTCGCAGGTCGGCCAGGTCACGGCCGGCGTCGAGTCGATCATCCCGCTGAACGAGAACCTCATCGGCGGCGGCATCTACAACCTCGAGCCGCGCGGCACCGAGGCGGCCCGCCTCGGGCTCGTCCTCGAGTTCGCCGACCTGCTCGCGGTCACCTACATCGAGGTCGAGATCCGCCTGCGCCCGACCGACGGCGGCCTGGACTCGCTCGCCTTCGACAACCCGCGCACCGTCATCGGCCTGCCGATCGAGGTCAAGCGCCTGAGCCTGCGCCTCTGGGGGTCGAAGAGCGGCCGCGCCATGACGAAGTCGTTCATGGCCAACCCGACCGACTGCTCGAAGCCCGCCACGACCTCGGTCTCGATCAGCTCGTACCAGGGCGGAACCGCCGCCCGGACCGCGGCCTACACGCCGACCGGCTGTGACGCGGTTCCGTTCGAGCCGGGCATGATCCTCGAAGGCGACCGCACGAGCGACGCGCCGGGCCTCATCAGCACGGGCGTGTCCATGCCCGCCACCGACGAGCCGCTCGTCCAGAAGCACATCGCCACCAGCGTCAACGTGCTCCCCGAGGGCGTCGAGCTGTCCCCCACCTCCGGCAGCCAGCCCGGCTTCGTCGGGTGCACCGAGGCGGAGTTCGGCTACGGCAGCGGGGCCCCGGCCACGTGCGCCGCCGGCTCGAAGATCGGCACCGTGCGGTTCCGCACGCCGCTGCTGAGCAAGGCGATCGAGGGTGACATCTTCCTGGCCCAGCCGACGCCGTCGTCGCCGAAGATCCGGCTGTTCGTCGAGGGCCAGCTCGGCCCCGAGGTCGACGCGACCCGCCTGAAGTTCATCGGCGTCGTGCGCCCCGACCCGAGCACGGGCCAGCTGCGCACCACGTTCGAGAACCTCCCGCCGGCGCCGTTCACCGAGTTCCGCCTGACGTTCCGCGGGGGGCCGACGGCGATCATGTCGCTGCCGCGCGACTGCGGTACGTACACCGGCCAGGCGATCAACACGCCGTACGGCTCGGCGACCGAGGACCGCCGCAACGGCACGCTGCCGGTCGACCAGGGCTGCGCCGACCCCGACCCGTTCGAGCCCGCGCTCGGCGTGTCGACGTCGACGACCCAGGCGGCATCGGGCACCGCGCTCGTCACGACGCTCGCGCGGCCCGACGGCCACGCCCGGCTGACCGGCGCGAAGATCTCGCTCCCGGCCGGCCTGCAGGGCAACCTCACCGTGGTCCCGCCGTGCTCGGTCGCCGACGGCCGCGCCGGCGCCTGCGGTCCGGCCTCCCGCGTGGGCGGCGTCGTCGCCGTCGCCGGGCCGGGCTCCTCGCCCGCGACGCTCAACGGCGACGTGTACTTCACCGAGCCGCCCACCCCGGGCGGGCTGGCCGGGCTCTCGATCGTCGTCCCGGCGGCGTTCGGTCCGCTCGACCTCGGCAAGATCGTCGTGACCGCCGACGTGTCGACGCGCGCCGACACCGGGCTCGACATCACCGTCACGGACATCCCGCAGCGCGCCGAGGGCATCTCGACGCAGGTGCGCTCGATGCAGCTCGTGCTCGACAAGCCCGGCTTCTTCGTGACGCCGTCCTCGTGCGACGCAAAGGCCGCGACCGCGACGCTGTTCAGCGATCTCGGCCAGGCCGCCGCGGTCAGCGCCGGCTTCCAGGCGACCGGCTGCGAGAACCTGCCGTTCGCCCCGAAGCTCGCCACGACGGTCGACGGCGGCGCGACGGGCAAGGAGGCCGCGCTGAACGGGCACCCGGGCCTCAACGTCACGGTGACCCAGGCGCCCGGTGAAGCGAACAACTCGACGGTCAACGTCACGCTGCCCAGCGGGCTGGCGCCGGACTCCGACCGCCTCGGCCGCACGTGCGCGCTGAAGCAGTACGAGGCCGGCACCTGCCCGGACAGCGCGAAGGTCGGCCGCGTCGTCGCGTACACGCCGCTGTTGCCCGAGCCGCTCCAGGGCGCCGTCACGTTCGTCACCGTCCCGGGCAGCCCGCTGCCCGAGCTGCGGGCCGACCTGCGCGGCAAGATCAACCTGACGCTGAACGGCAAGATCACGTTCGGCGCCGACGGCCGCATGGTCAACAGCTTCGTC
>SYBY01000338.1 GCA_005788585.1 Actinomycetota bacterium
CCGCGCTTGACGGGTTCCAGCTCGTCGATGATCTGCATCGCGCGGACCTTCGGCGCCCCGCTCAGCGTCCCCGCGGGCAGCACGCTGCGCAGCGCGTCCATCGCGGTGACGTCGTCGCGCAGCGTCCCCGACACGTTGCTGACGATGTGCATGACGTGCGAGTAGTGCTCGACCTGCATGAACGAGTCGACGTTCACGCTGCCATACTCGGAGACCCGGCCCAGGTCGTTGCGCGCGAGGTCGACGAGCATGACGTGCTCGGAGCACTCCTTCTCGTCGGCGAGCATGTCGGCGGCGAGCGCGTCGTCCTCCTCGGGCGTCGCGCCGCGCGGCTTCGTCCCGGCAATCGGGCGGGTGGAGACATGGCGGCCGGTGACGGTCAGCAGCGGCTCGGGCGACGCCCCAGCGATGTGGAAGTCGCCGAAGTCCAGGAAGTACATGTACGGCGACGGGTTGACGACGCGCAGCCCGCGGTAGATCGAGAACGGGTCGAGGTCGAGCTCCGCGCTCCAGCGCTGCGACGGGACGACCTGGAACGTGTCTCCGGCGTGGCAGTACTCGACGATCCGCTCGACCATCTGCTCGAACTGCTCGCGCGGCATGTTCGACGTGAACTCCGGCGCGGCCCGCGGCGGATGAGGCGGGGTGCGGGGCACGGCGCCCGCGAGCGTCTCGCGCACGTCGGAGATCGTCTGGGCCGCCTCGGCGTACGCGGCGTCGAGGTCCGTGTCGCCGTCCACGTGAACGTGCGCCAGGATCGAGATCGTGTGCTTGAGGTGGTCGAACACGACGAGCACGTCACTGAGCATGAGCGCCATGTCGGGCAGGCCGACCGGGTCGGGATTCGGCTCGCCCAGCGGCTCGACGGTCCGCACGAGGTCGTACCCGAAGAACCCCACGGCGCCGCCGGCGAACGGCGGCAGGTCATCGAGCGGCGCCTGCGTGTAGCGCCCCACCTCGGAGGCCGCGAGCGCGTACGGGTCGGCAGGATCGTCGCCCAGCGACCACCGCACGATGCTCCGCGGCTGCACGCCGATGAACGAGTAGCGGCCGAAGCGCTGGCCCTGCTCGGCGCTCTCCAGGAGGAACGCCGGCTGATCCGGCGCGGCCGCGCGGAGCTTCAGGAACGCGCTGACCGGCGTCTCGGTGTCGTCGATGAACGCGTGGCGCAGCGGGATGAGGTTGTAGTCCGCGGCGAGGGCTCGAACCCGCTCGACCGACGGCTCGACCGGGAGCGCGTCAGCGGCGACGGCCATTGAGGACCTCCTGGGCGCCGCCGATGGTGTGACCGCGGCCCTGGAGCAGCGCGAGCAGGTGGTAGAGCACGTCGGCGGCCTCCTCGTCGACGCGCTCGTCGCTCTCCTCGCGCACGGCGCGGACGACCTCCTCGGCCTCCTCCTCGACCTTCTCCCCCGCGAGCTCCGGGTTGCTCAGCAGCTCATTCGTGTACGAGCCCTCGGTGGGGTTCGCGGCGCGGTCGGCCATCGTGCGCGTGAGGTACGGAAGCGCCTCGTGCGGCGCGAACACGTCGGTCTCGCCGTTGTGGAAGCACGTGCGCGCGCCCGTGTGGCAGGCCGGGCCGGCGGGCTCGACGAGCGCCAGCAGCGCGTCGCCGTCACAGTCCAGGCGCAGCGCGCGGACCTTCTGCACGTTGCCGGAGGTCGCGCCCTTGTGCCACAGCTCCTGCCGCGAGCGGCTCCACAGGTGCAGCTCGCCGGTCTCGCGCGTGCGCGCGAGCGCCTCCTCGTTGGCGTAGGCCAGCGTGAGGACCTCCCCCGTGTTCCAGTCCTGGATGACGACGGGGACGAGGCCGTTGGCGTCGAAGCGGATCTCCATGGCCCGGCGCAGTCTACGAGCGGGCAGGCGGTGGACGGCGTGCCGCCCGCGACGCTGTGGCGCGTTTGTCAGCCGTCAGCTGACAAAAGCGCCACGGCGGGGCTACGCCGCGACGGCCGGTGCGGCAACCACACCGCCCCCGCGGCGCGGTGGCGGCGCGAACGTCCCCGGGTGCGCCTGATCGAGGTACCACCCGAATGCGCGGTCGGCGACCGGTTGCAGCTGGACCACACGCAGCGCCGCCGCCAGCAGCCGCGGCGGGATGTCCGGCACCAGCCGCTGCAGCCGCAGCGCCCGCCGGTACGCGCCCGCGTGCGACGCGCTGAACGCCCCGTACCGCGCGAAGGCCTCCGCCCGCGACGACCGCCCCTCGACCACCGCGCGCAGCTCACGCCCCGCGGCGATCCCGAAGTAGAACGCGGTGCGAATCCCCTCGCCCGAGAGCGGGAAGCAGTGCCCCGCGCTGTCCCCGGCGAACAGCACCATCCCGTCGTCGCTGACCGCGGGCCGCAGCGCGTGCGGGAACCAGTTGCCCTGGAAGCGCTCGACGTCCAGCCCCTCCCGCGACGCCAGCGCGACCGTCGGCTCCTTGACGTGGTCGCGGGGCTCGTAGGAGCCGACGCCGACCCGCACCTCGGACCCCGCCGGGACGCTCCACCCGTATCCGCGGCGGATGAGCGACCGCTCGACCCAGCAGTGCAGCTCGTCCCCGGACCCATCCCACCGCGGATGGACCTCCAGCCCGCGCGAGATCAACGCATCGGGCGGCTGGACGTGCGGCGTGTCGAGCATCCGCCGCCAGCCGAGCGCATCGAGGATCAGCGGCGCCGAGATCGTGCCGCGGTCGGTCTCCACGGAGACCATGGTTTCGCCGTCCGCAACGCCTTCGATGCCGCTCCCGGCGACGTCACCACGCCCGTGCACCTTCGCCGTCTCGAACTCCACCCCGTCGCACTGCGCGAACAGCAGGCGGCACAGCTCCCGGTAGTCGAACGACGACCAGCTCCACGGCAGCCGCACCCGCGCCGAGCCGTGCGGCGTCGTGAAGCGCATGTACGGCAGCTCCTGGCGCAGCGACGCCTCCACGCCCATGACCGACGCCCACGGTGTCACCAGCGCGCACGCGCTCGTCGCCCGCTCGCCCACCTCGTAGCGGTCGAGCACCAGGACCCGCGCACCCGAGCCCGCCAGCTCCCGCGCGGCCGCCAGCCCCGCGAACGACGCGCCGCAGATCAGCACGTCGGCGTCGCGCCCGTCCATCGACGTGCGCGCCGCACCGCGCTTCGTCGCCCGGACCGTCATCCGCGCAGCGCCCCGGCGAACGCGCCGGTGAGCTCCCACGGCCGCGGCGTGGTCCGCGCGCCGAGCACGTCGAACCCGCTGCGCTCCACGCGGTCGAGCACGCGCGAGTAGACCGCCGCGGCGAACCGCATCCCAGGACGCAGCGACGGCGCGACCGCGTCGGTGACCCCGATCGACTCGGCGAACAGCGCCCGCGCGCGCCCGACCTCCTCGGCCACCCGCGAACGCACGCCCGCACCCGCCTGCGCCGCCGCGAGCTCGTTCTCGCACATCCCAGGCAGGTACACCCGGTCCATCTCGAAGTCCTCACGCACGTCGCGGATGAAGTTCGTCAGCTGGAACGCCACCCCGAGCGCCGCGACCTGCTCGCGGTCGCTGTCGGGCACGCCGAGCAGCGGGGCCATGATCCGGCCGACCGACGCGGCCGAGCCGTTCATGTAGACGTCGAGCTCCCGGCGCGAGCCGATCCGCACCTGTGCGCCGCAGTCGACCCGCATCGAATCCATGTAGACGCGCAGCTCGTCGAGGGGTAGGTCGTACCGCGTGCCCGCGTCGACCAGCGCGCCGATCACCGGGTGCGAGCTGTGGCCGGCCTCCAGGCCGCGCAGCAGCTCGCCCTCCCACGCGTCGAGCTGCGCGCGGCGCCGCTCGGGCGACGAATCACGCCCCCGGCCGTCGACGATCTCGTCCGCGCCGCGCACATAGCCGTACACCGCATGAATGGCGGGTCGGACGTGCGCCGGCAGCCGTAGCGTCGCCAGGTAGAACGTCGGGTCATGGCGCCGCTGCATCCGGCGGCATCGATCGTACGCGTCAGTCATCCCCGGAATCCGTACGAGCGTGTCCACTGTGACGATCATGCTGCCAGACATGCGAGACCTCCTCGACCGCCAGTTGCTCTATGTCACGGGCAAGGGCGGCGTGGGCAAGACGACCGTCGCGCTCGCGGCGGCGCTGTCTGCTGCCGGGCGCGGGCGCAGGACGATCATCGCCGAGGTCGGCGGCCAGCAGCGCATCCCCCGGCTGTTCGGGCGCACGGACGCCAGGATCGGCGAGGAGGTCCGCCTGCGCGACGACCTGTGGACGGTCAGCATCGACCCCGTCGTCGGGCTCGAGCACTTCGTCGCGCAGCAGCTGCGGTCGCGTCCGCTGACCCAGGTCCTGACGCGCAGCAACGTCTTCAAGACCTTCGTCGAGGCGGCACCTGGCGCGCGGGAACTCGTCACGATCGGGGCGGTCTGGGACCTCGTGCAGGAGCGGCGGTGGCGCAAGGACCTGCCCAACTACGACCTCGTGGTCGTCGACGCGCCCGCCTCGGGGCACGGCGTCGCGATCCTCCGGACCCCGATGACCTTCGGGGACATCGCCCGCGTCGGCCCGCTCGCGCAGCAGGCCTACCGGATCGCCGAGTGGCTGCAGGACGGCCGTCGCGCCGGGTACCTCGCCGTCGCGCTCGCGCAGGAGATGCCGGTCGCCGAGACGATCGAGCTCGAGCGCACGCTGCGCACCACGCTCGGCCGCCCGCTCGAAGCGGTCCTCGTCAATGCCGTCCTGCCCCGCCGGTTCAGCACCGCCGAGCAGCGCGAGGTCGCCGCCCTCCCGGGCACGGACGCCCGCACGGCGGGGGTGCGCGCCGTCGTGGCGTCGCACGCCGAGCGGGTCCGCATCCAGCAGGCGCAGCTCTCCAAGCTGCGGCGCGGAACCGACGCGTCGGTGGGGACGCTGCCCTTCATCATCCGCCCCTCCCTGGAACTGGACGACATCGAGGGCCTCACGCCCCGTGTCCAGGCCACGATCGGCTGACCGGTCATCCGTCCAGACCGATTGCAGTCGGGGGCTGCCGCCGCCGACCAAGGGAGAGACAGGCGAGCGTGGCTCATGGATGAGCCGCCCGCACCGGCCTCACGCCGGCGGGTCGCCAAGGACTAGAGAAGGACCACCATCGACGGCGAATCCGGTGATGGCCCGACTCGTGTCAAGCCTGCTCATTGAGAGGGATGATCTGAGGGGACATCCTGGTTGCGGTGGGCGACGACGGTCGCCCACCGCGACCCTCTCACCGCTTGCGGTTTGCCGGCACCCGCAGCGTCACGCGCTTCGACGACGCGGCAGCGTCCGCGGGGCGCAGGACGACGTCGACGGCGAGCTTCCTGCCGGGCCGCAGCAGCGATCGCGCAGCGGCGGCCAGACGCACGCGGGCGACCGGCGTGGAGCCCGCGGCGCCCGAGAACCTCGCGCTGCCCAGCAGGACGACGGCCTTCAGCCGGCCGAGCTTGACCGGCTTGGCGGTCCGCAGCTCCACGATCCCGCCGCACCGGGCGGCGCACGTGACCGGGGTGCTGATCGTCCGGCGGTCGCGCGACAGCGCCGGGGCACCGAGGACGGGCGGCACCGAGAGCGGTGCCGACGCTGCCGGGAGCACCACCGTCTCGGTCACCGTGGGACCGGGAACCTCGACGCGCACCGGCGCGACCGGGCAGGGCGCCTGCGTGGCTGCATCGTTCGGACAGCGGTCCTGCGTCTCGTCGCCGAAGCCGTCGCGGTCGGCGTCCGGCTCGATCAGGGCTTCGACCCACGGCCCGACCCCCGCCAGCGGCGTGATGTACGGCGTCTCGGCGCCATCTGCCGGTCGCGGCACGACGAGGCCCCCGACGATGCCGGGCAGTGCGAACATCGCCGACCCCGATCCCGGGGCGTCGAGCGTGACGCGTTCGCCGGCGCGAACCTCCAGCCGTTCGCTGAACCGCCACAGGCCGGGGCCGAGCGACGTGGCCGAGCGCGCGGTGCCGCTGCGCGCCACGCGCACGGTCTTCGCCGCCGTGTCGACGCGCACGAGACGCACCCTGGTGTCCGCGAACTCCCCGCGGTAGCGCACCTCCGTGAGAACGCCATCGAAGGGCGCGTCCAGCAGGTCGCCCGTCGAGGGCGTCACTGGCACGAGGGTGCACGGCTGGGCGCAGCCGATCGACGGTATCCCCGCTGTCGGGATCCTGGTGACGTCCGGCCCGAGGCGGACCGCTGCGCCCGCAGGGGCTGCGGAGGCCAGCAGGCAGGCAAGGCCGAGCGTGATCGTCCTGGCACGCATGGTGAACATCCGGCGGAAAGGTAGAGCAACGCGGCGGGTGCCGCCAGCTACTCGATCCCGAGCCGGTCCAGCGCGCGGTCGTCGCCCCGCCAGTCCTTGCGCACCCGCACGGACAGGTCGAGATGCACCTTCATGCCGAGCTCGCGCTGCAGCTCCTTGCGCGCGGCCGTCCCGATCGCCTTGATCATCTTGCCCTGCGCCCCGATCAGGATGCCCTTCTGCGAGTTCGTCTCGACCCACGCGAACGCGGTCACGCGGATCAGGTCCTCGCGCTCCTTCTCGATCGAATCGATCATGACCTCAACGGCGTGCGGGACCTCCTGGAACGTGCGGCGCAGCACCTGCTCGCGGATGAGCTCGGCGACGAGCGTCGCCTCGGTCTGGTCAGACTCCTCGGACGGGTCGAAGTAGAACGGCCCTTCGGGCAGCAGGTCGCGCAGGCGGTCCATCAGGGGCTCGAGGCCCGTGGCCTTCTTCGCGCTGATCGGGTAGATCTCGTCGCCGACCTCCAGGTCGGCAGTGGCCTGCAGGACCTCCATGAGCTTCGCGTCGGTGAGCTTGTCGACCTTGTTGACCGCGACGATCACCGGCGTGCTGGTCTTGCGCAGCGCCTCGGCGATGAAGCGATCGCCCGGGCCGATGCCCTCGAGCCCGTTGACGATCATGAGCGCGGCGTCGCTGTCGGCCAGCTCACGCTCGACGCGCGACTGCATGCGCGTGGTCAGCGCGTCCCGCGGGCGCTGGACGCCGGGCAGGTCGACGAGCACGAGCTGCCAGTCGGGCCCGGTGGCGACCCCGCGGATCGCGCGGCGCGTGGTCTGCGGCTTGTCGGAGACGATCGCGACCTTGTGGCCGACCATCGCGTTGACGAGG
>SYBY01000339.1 GCA_005788585.1 Actinomycetota bacterium
AGCCAGCGCGAGCTGATGTCGCGTCCCGACGGATGGCCGAGGATCTCCCATCCGCTCTCGCTCACGAAGGTCGCGCGCCCGGCGCTGTCGAGCTCGTACACCCCGATCGGCGAGCTGCCGACGAGGGCGCGAAAGCGCAGTTCGCCCCGCCGCACCTGCTTGAGCGCGAACTCCCGCGCCGAGACGTCGCGGTAGTGCCAGAGGTGACCTCGGTACGTGTCGTCGATCCAGATCGGGACGTAGTCGCGCTCCAGCCGGCGGCCGGCCGCCATGACCACGAGCTCACCGTTGACGGGCCGCCGGTCGGCGAGGATCTCATCGATGCGCGCGACGAACCCCTCCGGGTCCTCGAACAGCTCGGCGGAAGCGGAGGCCGCGCCGGCGCAGTCGGCGCCGACGAGGCTCTCCGGCGGCGCAGGGATCCCGAACAGCTGGCAGAACGCCTGATTGACGACGACGATCCGCCGGCGCTCGTCCTCGAGCAGGACCCCGCCCGCGAGCCCGGCGATGACCGCAGCGAGCCGCGGGTCGGTCACGACCTCGGGCTGGGGCTGGAGCGACACGCCTGCCGCGGGATCCGGCGTCATGGGTCACAGAACGACAGGACGGCGCGCTGGCTGGATCGCCGCCGCCGCCTGGGGGACGCCTGTCGCCGGACACCATCCCGGGAACCAGGGAGGGCGGCGTACGCGACGCAGCCGGGCACCAGGCACCAGGGCCGCCGCGCAGTCCCTCGTGCGCAAGGATGGCGAGGTGGCTGATCGGACGTCAGATCCTCGGTGGCAGGCCGGCTTCGCAGCCGGAGCCCAGGATCGAGGAACACGGACGGACCTCGGCGATCGACTCGGCGGATCGGACCCGCCGAGCTTTGCATGGTGCGAGGGCTACCAGGCCGCCCGGCACGCCGACGACCGCCTGTCCGCGGCGCCGCCGGGGTGGCCGACCCTGTTCGCCGTGGCGGCGGCGGGCGCGTGGGCAGACAGCCTGTCCCGCGGCGCTCGGTCGTGGAGGCAGCCCCGCTGCGCACTGGGCTTCGCCGTCAACATGGCCGCGGACAGCGTGGCAACCCACAGCGGC
Source organism: Actinomycetota bacterium (assembly GCA_005788585.1). Next base: position 1,078 of record SYBY01000339.1, read on the forward strand.
CGCGCTCGCGCGGCGCGGCTCGGCATCCGACGCCAAGGCGATCTGCCCCAGGGCTTCGGCGGCGCGCACGACTTCGGCCCCGTCGTCGCCGTCACGGTCATCAGGGTCGCTTGGTGGCGTGTCCGCGGCGGCCGGGGACGCATGCCCGACCACCACCTCACGTGGTCGCGATCCTTCGCCCGGCGCATCATCGTCTCTGGGGTGGCGCGCCGGGAGTGGGACCGACGGATCCGGCGGGTCAGACGGTGAAGCGCGCCACCATCGACTCGAGCCCGGCCGCGCGCTCAGCGAGTTCGCGGGTCGTCGCTGCGACCTCCTCGGTCGACGCGCTCGTCTGCTCAGCCGAAGCCGAGACCTGCTGGGTCGCGGCACTCGCGTCGGTCGCCACCGAGGAGACCTCCTGCGTCGCGGTCGCGACGCGATCGATGCACCCCGAGACGTCCTCGATGCTCACCGACAGGCCCTCGAACGCCTCGCGCGTCTTGGCGACCGTCTGTGCCGAGGACTCCGCGAGCTTGCGGACCTCATCGGCGACGACGGCGAAGCCGCGGCCCTGCTCCCCGGCGCGGGCCGCCTCGATCGCGGCGTTCAGCGCCAGCAGATTCGTCTGGTCGGCGATGGCCGCGATCTCGGTCGTGAACTCGACGCCCTCCTCCGCGACGCCGCGAGCCCGGCCCGCCAGGCCGACGGCCTCGCTGGCGATGTCACCAACCGAGCTGATGAGCGCGACCTGCCGCTCCGAGCCGGTGGCCATCGACGCCGAGGCCGAGGCGATCTCCTCCACGGCCGCGCCGGTCTGCTCCGTCGTCGCGGACATGTCCCGCGTCGCAGCCGCGAGGTGCCCCGCGGTGTCGGAGATCTCCCCGACCATCGCGGCGAGGCTCTCACGCGAGTCGTTGTAACCGTGCAGGCCTGCCTGGGCGAGGCCGAGCATGACGTTGAAGGTCTCCCCCAGACGTCCGAGGTCGTCACCGGGTGCCGCCACCAGCGGGGTCGTCACGGGCGTGGCGCTGACCGTGAGGTCGCCGCGCGCCATGGCCGAGAGACCGTCGCCCAGGCCGGTCAGGCAGTGATCGGTCAGGCTCGAGAGCCGATCGGAGAGGTCGTCCAGGCAGGACTGGTCCCCGAGAGCGTCGCGCAGCTGAGCGCGGAGCACCTCGTAGCTCGCCAGCGCGCCCTGCGCACGAGTCAGCATGGTGTTGAACAACGCGATCAGCTCGGCGATATCGGCGTCCTGAACGTCAAGGGCGATGGGTTCGGTGACCGGCACCGCCTCCCGCGTGAGATCTCCCGCGGCCATCCCGTCCAGTCCCGCCCCCAGCCCTGCCAGACAGTGGTCGTTGAGACTGTGCAGCCGCGCTTTCAAGGCGGCGACCGCCTCATCACGCGTCTCGTCATCGACCGAGACGACCTCACGAGTCCGGCGAGGCAGTGCGAAGCTCATCAAACAACCCTCCGTGAATGTTGACAGCGCGTCAGGAACGCTGTCCCCGCAATCGGGCGGGAGCCGCGAACCTGAAGCAGCTTCAGGTCACGAAACCAGAAGGTGGCGCATTACGACTGCCCCTGCCATGGCCCCGGGACGCATCCGTGCGCCCACGAAGGAGATCGGCACAAGTGCCATGCTGCAAGACCGTAGTTTCCCGACACTGATGTCGGGAATCGTCGTGCGTACTACCAGCGGTAGTGCGCGAAGGCCTTGTTGGCCTGCGCCATGCGGAAGATGTCGTCCTTCCGCTTGAACGCGCCACCCTGCTGGGACTGCGCGTCGAGCAGCTCGTTGGCGAGCCGCTGGGCCATCGTCTTCTCACGGCGCTGGCGCGCGAACTCGACGAGCCAGCGGACGGCGAGGGTGCGGGCGCGGCGCGCGGGCACCTCGACGGGGACCTGGTACGTCGCACCGCCGACGCGGCGGGACCGCACCTCAAGCGAGGGGGTCAGCGCCTTGATCGACAGCTCGAGCTGCTCGATCGGGTCCTTGCCCGTCTTCTCGGCCATGATCGCCAGCGCGTCATAGACGATGCGCTCGGCGGTGGACTTCTTCCCGTCGAGCATCACCCGGTTGATGACCTGGGTGACGACACGGGAGCGATGGACGGCGTCCGGCTCGATCGGC